>JABFYH010000170.1 GCA_013361335.1 Gemmatimonadaceae bacterium
CCTCTCAGATCCTACGCCACAGGCCTGTCGCCTGCCCCCGCACGTCAGGCCGGCGATGGCTCCGGGCCGCCGAGGAGCGGCGGATTGCGGCGCGGCTGCGCCACGGGCGTCGGGATCGGGGTGGGCGCCGGCACCGGCGACGCGCCGCTGGTGCGCGGCGGCAGCGCTTCGCCGCGGGCGATCATCCGGATGTCCTCGGCGGTGAGCGTCTCGCGCTCGAGCAGTGCCCCGGCGATGGTGTGCAGCAGCTCGATGTTCTCGCTCAGCACCTCCTTCGCCTTGTCGTACGCCTTGGTGATCACCCGCTTCACCTCCGTGTCGACGAGCTGCGCGGTTTCCTCGCTCACCTCGCGGCGGCTCTGGATGTCGCGACCCAGGAAGAGCTCCTGCTCGTTGTCGCCGACGAGGATCGGTCCGATCGCGTCGGACAGCCCCCACTGCGTCACGTAGCGACGGGCGATGCTGGTCGCCTTCTGGATGTCGCTCGCCGCGCCCGTGGTCACTCGGTCGTAGCCGAACACCAGCTCCTCCGCCGTGCGGCCGCCGTAGGTCATCACGAGCATGGCCTCGAGCTGCATGCGCGTGATCGAGACGCGGTCGTCCTCCGGCAGGGTGAAGGCGAGGCCGAGCGCGCGGCCGCGCGGCACGATCGTCACCTTGTGCAGCGGATCGTTACCCGAGACCTTCATCGCGCAGAGGGCGTGGCCGGCCTCGTGATACGCCGTGAGCCGCCGCTCCTCGTCCTTCATGACCATGGACTTCCGCTCGGCGCCGAGCATCACCTTGTCCTTGGCGTCCTCGAGGTCGATCATGTAGAGCTTGTCGTGCTCGCGGCGCACGGCGAGCAGCGCGGCCTCGTTGACGAGGTTCGCGAGGTCGGCGCCGGCCATCCCCGGCGTGCCGCGGGCGAGCGTGGTGATGTTCACGTCCTCGCCCACCGGCTTGTTGCGCAGGTGCACCTTGAGGATCCCCTCGCGGCCGCGCAGGTCGGGCGCGTCGACGACGATCTGCCGGTCGAAGCGGCCCGGACGCAGAAGCGCCGGATCGAGCACGTCGGGGCGGTTCGTCGCGGCGATGAGGATCACGCCGTCGTTCGACTCGAAGCCGTCCATCTCGACGAGCAGCTGGTTCAGCGTCTGCTCGCGCTCGTCGTGGCCGCCGCCCAGCCCCGCACCACGGTGCCGGCCGACGGCGTCGATCTCATCGATGAAGATGATGCACGGCGCCTGCGCCTTGCCCTGCTCGAACAGGTCGCGGACGCGAGACGCGCCGACGCCGACGAACATCTCCACGAAGTCGGAGCCCGACATCGAGAAGAAGGGGCGCCCTGCCTCGCCGGCCACGGCGCGCGCGAGCAGGGTCTTGCCCGTGCCCGGCGGACCCACGAGCAGGCAGCCCTTCGGCAGCCGGCCGCCGAGCTTCGTGTACTTCTGCGGATCCTTGAGGAACTCGATGATCTCCTGCAGCTCCTGCTTCGCCTCGTCCGCGCCCGCCACGTCGGCGAAGGTCACCTTGGGGGTATCCCCGGTGAGAAGCTTCGCCTTCGACTTGCCGAACGAGAACGCCTTGTTCCCGCCCGCCTGCATCTGACGGAAGAGGAACAGGTAGAAGCCGATCAACAGCAGCCAGGGAAGGAAATTGATGACCCACGCCATGAGGCTGGGCTTCGCGTCCTGCGAGGTGATCTGCACCCCCTTCTGCATCAGGAGCTCGACCTCGGCCGGCGAGTCCTTCGCGACGAGCTGCGTCGTGAACTTCTTCGCCGACTTGTTGTTCACCGACACCGGCTCCTTGAAGCTGCCGGTGATGTTCTTGCCGGCCTGCACGGTGACCTCGGCGATGTTCCCGCGCTCGAGCTGCTGGCGGTACTGGTCGAAGCGGATCTCGGGCGCCGACTCGGCGCGCGCGCCGGACAGCTGGATCAGCGCGACCGGGATCAGGATGATGAGGATCCAGAACGAGAGCGTCTTCGAGAGCCGCCCCCAGTTGGTGGGTCCCTTGTTGTTCTTGTCGTTCTTCGTTGGTGGCATAGGTCCTGGCATCTACTGCAAGCTCGCGATGTATGGCAGGTGTCGGAAGCTCTCGGCGTGGTCCAGACCGTATCCGACGAGGAATTCGTGCGGTGCGTCGTACCCGATGAATCGGGTGTCGTACTTCAGCTCCTCCGCGATGTGCTTGTGGAGCAGGGCACAGATCTCGAGGGATCGCGGGTTCCGTGCCCGCAGGAGGTCCATCAATCTGTTGAGCGTGCGCCCGGTATCGACGATGTCCTCCACGAGCAGGATGTGCTTTCCCTCCAACCGGGTCTCCGGGTCGTACACCAGCCGGACGTTTCCGCTCGACACGGTGTTGTCGCCGTAGCTCGAGGCGACGAGGAAATCCACCTGTAGCGGCCGGTTGATCTCACGCACCAGGTCGCTGAGGAAGATGAAGCTTCCCTTGAGCAGCCCGAGGACCAGCAGCTCGCCGTCCGGATACGCCGCGGTGATCTCGGCGCCCAGCTCCTTGACGCGCTTGGCGATGGCCGGCGCGTCATAGACGATCCGGCGGACGGCTCGGCCTTCCAGCCGCGGGTCAGCGGTCGATGCGTTCACAGACATAGGATCGAACCGGTCGGCCGGACCGCGCGGTTGCCGCGTCGCTGCGGCGCACTCCTGGAATCCAGACGACGTCGTCGTCGGCGACCACCACCGGCCATCCTCGACGGTCGAGCCCCCGAACGCCGGCCTCCGTCAGATATCGCTTCACCCGGCGGCGCTGCTGGCCAGCCGCGGGAGCCAACCGGTCGCCCGCCGTCCAGCTGCGCACCGTGAGGTGCGACGCGACGGGCAGCGCGGCAGCCCACGGATCTCGCGCGTCGCCGTCGGTGCCCGAGCCGGCCTCCGCCCGGAATCGAAATGCGCCCCACTCCAGCGACCCACGCTGCGGCAGCGCCGCCGCCGGCCCGCTGTCGGGCGTCGAGCGGCGCAGAACGAGCTCGTCCGCCGACGCCTCGACCCGCCACCCTCCCGAGAGGGGCACCGCGCCGGCGCGACGCTCGGAGGTAGTAAACGACGCCAGCCGGCGAGTTCCCCGTCGATCGAGCGCCAGGCCGACGCGGCCGGCGAGCGCCGGCCAGAGCACGGCGAGGGAATCCTCGTCGTACCCGGTCAGTTCCGTACGGCCCACCGTCAGCGAGCCCCCTGCCACGCGGACCGCCATTTCCCGGACGACGTACGAATCCACCTCCGCTCGCCAGGCCGCGGCGCGCCGAGCCGCATGCAGCAGCGTCTCATCGATGGAGGGATCGGCCTCGCGGAGTGCGGGAAGCAGCTCGTGGCGGAGACGGTTGCGGAGATGGGCCATCGACGCGTTGCTCGGATCCTCCGACCACCGGATGCCGCCTGAGGCGGCGTGGGCCGCGAGCACCGCGCGGCGCAGCCCCAGGAACGGTCGCACGAGATCGCTCGCGGCATAGAGCGCGGCCAGCCCGCGCGCGCCGCTGCCGCGCAGCACGCGCATCAATACCGTCTCGACCTGGTCGTCTTCCGTGTGCGCCGTCACCACCCGCGCCCCCGCGACCGCAGCGGCCGATCGCAGGAACGCGTAGCGCGCGCGGCGCCACGCCGCCTCGCGACCGCTGGCCGCGCCGACTTCGCGCGCCTGTCGTCCGACGACCACCGGCAGTCCGAGCGCCGACGCTTCGCGCGCCACATCCGTCGCGGCCGCGGTGGCCGCGGGTCCCGTGCCGTGATCGAAGGTCGCGACGACCGCGATCCGCGCGCGCGCCACCGCGGCCATGGCGTGGAGCAGCACCATGGAATCCAGCCCGCCGGACACGGCGAGCAGCAGGGGCGCGTCGGCGTCGAGCGCCGCACGTCGGGCCGCCGCGAGCACGGCGCGTCCGGGATCGTGAAGCATTGCGATGAAGTATAGCGGTCCCACGCCGGCCGTGGGGCCTCGCGCCCTCTGGCTCGCGTCACGGCGCTCCGCTATCTTGCGCCCGTCGGACCCGGCCTTTCACGGTTACAGGAGCGCTTCCATTGGAAACTCACGGCCCGCTTGGCGTCCTCTGGGCTGGTCTCGGCCTCTGTGGCTTTTACATCGCCCTGGTCTGGATCAACACGTTGCTGGGCTTCGTGCTGACGCCGCTCTTCCTCGTCCCGCTCACCTGGCTGCAGGACAAAGTTCGCGGGAAGGCACCCGCGCGTGGCTGAGCGGCCGGCACGCACCGCCCCTCATCTGCCGGGAAGGGACGCATGCCGAGGGCGCGCGTCCCTTCCCTTTTTCAGCCGCTCGCGCCGCGCAGTCCTGGGCGCCGTCGTCGCGCTCGCCATCGCGACACCGACGGCCCGCGCCCAGCTGGCCCCCCGCCCCTGGCTCGACTGGCGGACGACGGAGACCGAGCACTTCGTCTTTCACTACCCGGTCGCCTACCGCGAGTGGACGCTCGCCCTCGCGGCGCGCATCGAAGGGGTCCGCGACCAGGTCCAGCGGGTCGTCGCCTTCGCCCCCGAGCGCCGAGTGCACATCGTGGTCGACGACCCGGCCAACGAGGCGAACGGCTACGCCTTCACGCCGCTCGATGCGCCGACGATCGTGCTCTGGCCCACGCCGCCGGACCCGCGTGAGGAGATCGGTCATGCGCGGGTGTGGCAGGAGCTGCTGGCGACGCACGAGTTCGCGCACGTCGCGCACCTGACGCGTCCGTCGCGCAATCGCTTCCAGCGTCTGCTCTGGTCGTTGTCGCCCGTGCCCCTTGGCCCCATCGCCGTCAAGTCGCCGCGGTGGGTGCTGGAAGGCTACGCGACGTTCGTCGAGGGGCGCGTCACGGGCAGCGGCCGTCCGAACAATGCCTGGCGCGCGGCGATGCTCCGGCAGTTCGCCCTCGAGGGGCGCATGCCGAGCTACGCGCAGCTCGGCAGCACGAATGGTGGGTGGGAGACGGGCAGCTTCGCCTATCTCGCCGGCTCGGCCTACCTCGAGTGGCTCGCGCGCCGCGAAGGAGACTCGAGCATCGTCGCGCTCTGGCGCCGGATGACGGCGGTGACCGACCGCTCGTTCACCGAAGCGTTCACCGGCGTCTACGGCGCCGCGCCCTCGGAGCTGTACGGACGGTTCACCGCCGAGATCACCGGCGAGGCCCTCGCGCTCGAGCGAGCGCTGCGCCGCGATAGCGCCTCGGACGGCGCGCTGGTGCAGCGTCTCATCCGCAACACCGGCGACCCCGCGGTCTCCCCCGACGGCCGGTATGTCGCGCTGACCATCCGGCGCACCGACGCGCCAAGTCAGCTCGTGGTGTGGCGCACGAGTGACGAACCGGACACCGCGGCGGCGCGGCGGCGCGAAGAAGCGATGAAGCGCGATCCGGAAGACGTCCCCGATCGCGCCTTCTATCCGGCGCCGAAGCAGCCCGTGATCACCCTGGTCGCGACCGACGGCGCGCCGTACGAATCACCGCGCTGGTTGGCGGACAACATCCATCTGCTCGTCTCGCGCTCGCTGCCGTCGGCCGACGGCACGTTGCGGCCGGATCTCTTTCTCTGGAACGCGCAGGACGGCACGCTGCGGCGGCTCACCCGACGCGCCGGCTTGCGCGACGCCGATCCCTCGCGCGACGGCCGGTGGGCGGCGGCGATTCGCTGCGAGCACGGCTGGTGCGATCTCGTGCGGGTGGATCTCGAGAGTGGCGCCGTACGCGTGGTGCGCGCGGGCACGGTGGATCGGAACTACTATCGTCCGCGCATCTCACCGGTGACCGGAGAGATCGTCGTCGCCGAGCAGTCAGGCGACCGGTGGCGAATCGCGCGGGTGTCGCCGGAGACCGGGGCGCTTCGGTATGCCGATCCGGACGATGGCGTCACTCGATACGATGCGACCTTCGCGCGTGACGGCCGGACTCTCGTCGTCACGTCGGAGGCGGGAGGCATCGCCAACCTCGAGCGGCTGGACAGCGCCGGCGCTCCGACGCGGCTCACCGCCGTGACCGGAGCGGCGGTCGCCGCCGACGTCGCCCCCGATGGCTCGATCTGGTTCCTTTCGCTCCACGGCAAAGGCTACGATCTCCGGCGTCTGCCTGCCGACAGCGCTTCGCGCGGCGTCTCGGCCCCCCTCATCGCGCGGCTCGCCGACACGCTGTCTCCGGTGCTCCCGCCGCGGCTCACGCGCGTGGCAGGTGATTCGTCACGGCGCCCGGCACGCTCCGCAGTGTCCGATGAACGCGCGTACGGCAGCGGCCCGAGCCGCCTGCGATATGTGCCGGCGTCGACCTCCGGCTTTGGCGGCACGACCGCCCAGCTCGCGCTCATCCGTAGCGATCCCGTCGGCCGGCTCGGCGTGTCGCTCCTCGGATCGGTTGGGAGCGCGGCACTGCCCGAGGGTGGCGCGCTCTCCATCACCTCCCGCCGCTTTCGCACGGAGCTCACGGTCACCGGGTGGCTGTCGCACGAGGCGCCGTCACGCGAGCTGGGGGCGGCCTTCGAGGCGGGGTTGGATCTGTCGCGCGGTGGTGGCGTGCTGCGCGCCGAGCGGCTGCACGTCGGCGACGGCAGCTGGTTGACGACCACGCTCGCACTGCTCGCCGAGCAGCAGAATCCGTCGGGCTTCGCGAGCGTCGTGCGGACGTCGGCGATCGCCGCGGCGAACCTCGCGATGCGGCAGCGCGACGACGAGGTCCGGTACGAGGAGCGGCTGACCGTTCTGGGTGAGCTGGGGCGCGGGCGGGACGGCGCGTACGTGCGGCAGCGCGCCGGACTGTCGTTCGGCACGGCTGCTGGGCCGCGCCCCCTGACCACGGTTTCGGTGGCCTACGGCACCCTCGGTGGGGGCGAGGGGAGCGT
>JABFYH010000224.1 GCA_013361335.1 Gemmatimonadaceae bacterium
GGCAATGGCACTCACGCAGCGCTCGCCGACGCACTACTTCCAGCGCCCCGATCGGGAGGTGACGTCGGACGGTCTCTTCTCCACCCGCTACGATACGACCGCGACGTCCATGCGCGGGTACGGTCTGTACACGCGGCTCGCCAAGGAGAACGGCAACTGGATCTGGGAGCTCCAGCAGAACTGGCGCAGCCCGGGCTTCGAGGTGAACGACCTATCGATCATGAGCCGCGTGGACTACCGCTGGATGAATGGCAACCTCGCCCGGCAGTGGTTGACGCCCGGCCGCTTCTACCGCTCCGCGTTCCTGAGCTATGGCGGCCAGACGCAGTACAACTACGACGGTGACCGCACCGATCTCGAGCAGTATGCGTTCAACAGCACGGAGTTCAACAACTACTGGGTGCTGCGCGCCTACTGGTCGCGCAGCCACAACGTGCTGGACGATCGGCTGAGTCGAGGCGGCCCGGTGCTCGGCGCCGTCGGGTACGACTACTATCAGCTCGGCGTGTCCACCGACCCGCGCGGCCGCGCCGTGTGGAACGTGCAGAACGGCATGTCGGTCGGCTTCGACGGGACCAAGAGCTGGAGCTTCACCCCTGGGGTCGCGGTCAAGCCGGCGGGGAACGTGTTCGTGCAGATCTCGCCGAGCTGGAACTGGGCGCAGGACGCGGCGCAGTACGTGACGACGGTGAAGGATCCGACCGCGGCGGCGTTCAGCGGCTCGCGCTATGTGTTCGGCTACATCACCACCCGGACGCTGTCGCTGGACACGCGGGTGAACTGGACGATCCGTCCCGAGATGACGATGCAGCTCTACGCCCAGCCCTTCGCGGCGAGCGGGAACTACGAGCGCTTCCGGGAGTTCGCCGGGCCGCGCACGAGAGAGAAGCTCGAGTACGGACGCGACATCGGGGTCATCACGCGGAGCGCGACGACCGGGCAGTACACCGTGGACCCCGATGGTGCCGGGCCGGCGGCGGCATTCAGCTTCGGCGACCCGAACTTCACCACGCGCTCGCTACGCGGCACGGCGGTGTTGCGGTGGGAGTACCGCCCGGGCTCGACGATGTTCTTCGTCTGGACGCAGCAGCGGTCGGGGTTCGATCAGTTCGGCGATCTCGACTTCCGTCGGGATGCGCGCGCGCTGCTGGGCGACCGGCCCGACAACGTGTTCCTCGTGAAGGCGACGTACTGGCTGGGGAGGTAAGCCTCGCCTTCACGGGAGCATTCTCACCGGAGAGGAATGCGGTGTCGTTGCAAGCGCATTCTCCTGTTCAGCGCGTGCTCCCTCGATGCCGTCGGCGAGCCAGCGCACGACGTAGTCGACGTACGAGGGAGGGACGAAGAGATGCCACCGCGGGGTGGCGTCGACGAGATGCAGCAGCACGGACACCTTGCCGATTATCGACTGCGCGCATCGACCTGGCTCGAAGACGCTCGGGTCCAGGTCGAGCGGACAGCAGCTCGATAGCACGTCCCGCGTTCGAGGTCCCGTGAGCTCCAGGATGATCCGGCTGCCGGAGACGTCGATCACCGCGCCGTCATCGAGTAGGTGCGGCTCCACCGTCTTCATTGCCGCCTCGGCACCGCCCGGGACCGTCGCGAAGAGCCACTCGTCCGGGCGGAGCCAGAAGCAGTCACCCAGGATGGTGGCGCGACATGCATTCGGCGGAGGCAGGCTCTCCTGACCGAGCGCCGTCGCGACGCGTTGTACGGCGCTCCGGCGGGCCCGCACGGACAGTAGGTCGACGCGAGCTCCCGGCGTCAACCGGGCGTCATCGAATGACGCCTTGGATATCAGTGCGCCGAGATGCGCGGCGAGCGGCGAGCCGTCAGCCATCGCGTCTGGCTCCAACGGCGTCGTAGTGCACCGGGTCCACCACGGTCACCTGTGCGCCGCTGTCGCCGAGTGTGGCGTAGAGCGTCTCGCCGTGGCGACGACGGCCCCCGGCGACCAGCGCGAGGCCGACGTGGCGACCAAGCGTGGCGCTCCAGCATCCGCTGGTGATGTGTCCCTCGATCGACTGCGGTGACTCACCGGGCGCCCGCACGAGTGCGCACCCTTCGACCAGGCACGTCTCGCGATCGGCAGCGGCGATGCCGACGAGCTGTTGCCGACCATCGCGTTGCGAGGCTCGTCGGTCGAGCGTTCGGCGGCCGACGAAGTCCTTCTTCGCCGATATCATCCACCCGAGCCCGGCGTCGTACGGCGTGGAGAGTGCCTCGGTATCCTGACCGACGATGATGTACCCCTTCTCGATGCGTAGCGCCTGGAGCGTGTCGAGGCCGTATGGGGTGACGCCGAGGTCCTCGCCCTGCGTCAGCGCGGCACGCCAGATTATCGGACCGAGGGCCCATGGGACGCTCACCTCATACGCGAGCTCGCCCGAGAAGCTCACGCGTGCCACCTGTGCGCCTTCGACGCCGGCGACCGTGCCGTGCCGGACGGCGAGGAAGGGAAATTCCGCGTTCCCCACTTCCATCGCTGGCGCGAGGCGTGCCACGAGCGCGCGCGCCGTGGGACCGGCGATCGCGATCGTCGAGAATCGCTCCGTGACCGGCGTGACCCACACGCGCCGCTCCGGCCATTCGGTTTGCAGCCACTCCTCCATCCACTCGACGACCGTCGCAGCGTGACCGGTGGAGGTCGTCACGAAGTAGCGCTGCTCGGCGATGCGTATGACGACACCGTCGTCGAGCAGCGAGCCGTCGAGGTGACAAAGGGCGCTGTAACGGGCCTTGCCGACCGCGACACGGCCGACATCGTTCGCATAGAGCCGGTCGAGGAACCACGTTGCGTCGGGGCCCCGGACGTCGATCTTGCCCAGGGTGGAGACGTCGACGATGCCGACGGCGCCACGCACCGCGAGCGATTCGCGGTGCACCGTCTCGCGCAGCGTCTCCCCGGCGCGGGGATACCGCGACGCGCGCATCCACTGGGCTGCCGGCTCGAAGATGGCCCCGAGCGCGGCATGGCTCTCGTGAAGCGCGGTGGTGCGAACCGGTTCGTACATCGGACCCTGCGCGCGGCCGGACAGTATTCGAAAGGTCAGCGGCTCGGTGGGCGGACGACTGCCCGACGTCCCGACGTCCGCCACCGGCCGGCCGGTGAGCGAGGCGGTGATCGCCCCGGCGTTGGTCTTGGCGCTGCGTCCCTGCTCAACTCCGGTGCCGACGAGGGTGTAGCGCTTCACGTGCTCGATGTGACCGATGCCGGCACCAACTGCGCGCACCAGGCCGGACACGGTGGTGTCCCGATGCAGGTCTACGAACGAGCGCGACTCGTCGCCATCGGGTGCAACGACGCGCCAGATCACTTCGTGTGCGCCTTCAAGCAGCGCCGGCGACTCCGGCGTAGGGCACGCGGTGCCCGGCACGTCGATCCCGCAGGAGCGCAGCGCCTCGCGTGCGGCGCGCGCGCCGTCGGCGAGCGCATCGCGGGTCGTCATGCAGCCGTTCGCCGCGCCGGCGATCCACTGCCCGGGGAGCGGCGTGGCCGGAACGGCGGCTCCGAGCCGCGCGTCGTAGCGTGTGGCGCCGCGAAGCTGCTGATGGAGCCCAAGCGTGGGCTCGAAGCCACCCGAGACGGCGAGGACGTCGCACTCGACCTCGACTACGCCGCGGGGACCGCGGACGCGGGCCGTGCACAGCCG
The DNA here is from genome assembly GCA_013361335.1 of Gemmatimonadaceae bacterium. Taxonomy (GTDB): domain Bacteria; phylum Gemmatimonadota; class Gemmatimonadetes; order Gemmatimonadales; family Gemmatimonadaceae; genus AG11. The sequence continues at coordinate 3,654 of JABFYH010000224.1, forward strand.
GCCTGACCCGTCGGCGGACGTGCCTTCGACCACGGACTCTGCGAAGAGTCGGAGCCCGGCGGCTCGGGCGCGCGCCGGCAGGTCGCCGGTGGAAGCTGCGCGGGGATCGACGATGCCCGGCACGACGACTCCGGCCGCATGCCAGTCGAGGGCCGCGCGATAGCCGTCGTCGGTCGCGGTGAACACCAGTCCACGATCGGGCGCGAGCGCGAACCGCCGCAGGTACGCGCGCGCCGCGCCTGTCAGCATGATCCCCGGTCGATCGTTGTCCTGGAAGACGATCGGTCGCTCCAGCGCGCCGGTGGCGAGAATGATCGCACGCGCCCTGACGTGCCAGAGTCGCTGCTCCGGCAGCCCTCCAGCTTCCGATACAGCGCGGTTGGCCCCGATCCGCTGCGCGACGATCATCCCGTTCTGATCCAGCGCCACCGCGGCCGTCGCGCTGGTCAACACGAGCGTGCCGGAGTTGTGGAGGGTCGCTGACGCATTCGACACCCACGCTGCTGCGGGTTGCCCATCGACGGTATCGGCATCGCGCAAAAGCGCGCCGCCCGCCACCACGTCTGCCTCGACGAGCATGACCCGCGCCCCGGCACGCGACGCGAGCAGCGCGGCGGCGAGGCCCGCCGGGCCGGCGCCGACCACCAAAAGGTCGCAATGCGCGAACCGCTTGTCGAACCGCCCGTCGTCCGGCCCGTCGCGAAGATATCCCTTCACGATGCGGCTTCCCCCCTCGGCCTCGAGACCGGCATACAACGGGAGGGTCGACATGCGCACGAGCGGCTCGGTCGCGCCGGCGCGCGCAACCTGCGCGAATCCGGAAGACTCCTCGAGACCGGCGCTGATGATGCCGCGAGGCCGACCGAGCGATACGCTCGTCCCGATCACGTCGACCCCCGCGCCGAGCAGCGCAGATGCAAGTGTATCTCCCGTGAACCCCGTCAGCGCGCGTCCATCGTAGCGAAAGCGCAGCGGGCGCGATCGATCGATATCGCCGCCGGCCGGCAGGCGCCTCATGCTGCGCCCTCCTGCCCGTCGAGGCGTCGCGTCGACAGGATCTGGTGCGTGGTGGTGTCGCGCACCACGTGGAACCACTGGCGACATCCGTGCACGTGCACCCACCGCTCGGCGTAGGGTCCCGCGGGGTTCTCGCGATAATAAAGCAGGCGAGTCCATCCCGGATCGTCGCCATCCGGCGGAACGCGCACCCCTTCCCCACCGTGACGGAACTCGGTCTCTTCTCGGGCCCCGCACCAGGGGCAGGTGATCAGCAGCATGTCAGTGCGCCACTCCGGCAGCGCCGTGCTCGTCGACCAGGGTGCCCGTCTCGAATCGCTCCAACGAGAACGAGGTTGCCAGCTCGTGCGGTACCTCGTGGACGAGCGCGTGGGCGAAGACATAGCCTGACACCGGGGACGCCTTGAATCCTCCGGTGCCCCATCCGCAGTTGATGTAGAGCGCGTCGACCGGCGAGCGCCCGAGGATCGGGGAGGCGTCCGGGGTGACATCGACGATGCCGGCCCATGTGCGTAGCAGGTGGGCGCGGCGCATGATCGGATAGAGCTCGAGCGCAGCCTGGATCTGATGCTCGAGGATCTGGAACGACCCGCGTTGCGCGTAGGAGTGGTATGTGTCGCGGCCGGCTCCCATGACAAGCTCGCCCTTCTGCGCCTGGCTCACGTACACGTGCAGCGTTCCGGACATGACCACGCAGTCCAGGACCGGATCGACGATGTCCGACACCAGCGCCTGCAGCGGGTAGCTCTGGATGGGAAGACTGAATCCTGCCAGGCCCGCGAGCAGCGGCGAGCGTCCCGCGCCCACCAGGCCCACGCGTCCCGCGCCGATCCGGCCGCGAGAGGTCAGCACCCCCGTCACCCGATTGCCGGCCATCTCGAAGCCGGTCACCTCGCAACCCTGCAGCAGGTCGACGCCGAGCGCGCTTGCCGCCCGGGCGAGGGCGAAGACGACGGCGTCGTGCCGCGCGATCCCGCCGCGGCGTTGAAGCGACGCGCCCATCACCGGATATCGGATGTCCGGCGAGACGTTCACGATCGGACAGAATGCCTTGATGTCGTCCGGCTCGAGCCACTCGGCATCGATGCCCGTGAGGCGGTTGGCGGCGACGGTGCGTTTCACCCCGTTCGCCTCGACCTTCGTGTGGGTGAGCGCCAGCACGCCGCGCTGATCGAACATGAGGTCGTAGTCGAGCTCAGCCTCCCACCCTTCCCACAGCCGGAGGCCGAAGTCGTAGAGCGGCATGCTCTCCGCCCGCAGGTAGTTTGAGCGGATGACGGTCGTGTTCCGCACCGCGTTGCCGTTGCCGAGCCACCCGCGTTCGACGACGGCAACGTTGCGGATCCCGTGATTCTTCGCGAGGTAGTACGCCGTCGAGAGCCCGTGCAGCCCCCCGCCCACGATCACCACGTCGTACGACGCGCGTGGTTGGGGGGTGCGCCAGAGGAACTCCGGATTGGTGAATGCGTGTTCCATTCACATACCGCGTCACCCACCCCGATGGAGTGGGTGACTCGAAGCAACCACGCCCGACCGACCGCGCACCGGCGCCGGCCGTTCGACCATCAGAGCCCCGCCGGCGACGTGCATCCCGCCGGCTTGGGATTGCGGGCGTCGCACTCCAGATCGGCGATCCGCAGATAGGGGAAGACTACCTGCCCCGGCAGATCGTGGGGAAGCTCCGCAAGCTTGCCGTACCGCCGCGCATCGAGCCACGACGACGATCCCTCCTCCCACATCAGGGAGTACGTTTTCTCGTACAACAGCTCGTCGAGCAACGTCGGCGGCGCTCCGGCCGCCGGGGTGTACGGCAGCGTGATCGGCGCCAGCCCGCCAGAGTTCACGCGGATGAAGTTGATGTCCGCCACCGCGGCGGCCGTGTTCCCCAACGCCAGGTTGGCCTCGGCGCGTAGCAGGATGAGCTCCTCGTTCCGGAGGTATGCGTAGGGAGAAGTCTGGGAGGGATAGTTGGTCCACGTCGCGTTCACGTTCGTGAGACCGAACCGCGCCAGCGGCGTGATCGGCTTCGTCTTGGCGAGGACCCGGTTGTCGAGCGTCCCATCCGGTTTCTTCTGTGCATTGTTCGTGATCCGGGGGTGCACGTAGTACAATCGCGGTACGCCTTCGTACAGGCTGTTGGTCACGTCGCCCGACACCAGGCTGAAGGGCTCGTAGATTCCCATCGTCAGCGGCTTGCTTGTATCGAGGAAGGAACCGCTCAGGTCCGTGAGCACCGCACTCCAGTTCTTGAGATCGAGGTCGGCGCGCGCGCGAATAGCGCGGTTGAAGGTGAGGAAGGTGCCCGGCGTGTCGAAGCCGGCGAAGCCCGACCCGAGCAGGAAAGGGAACGAGGTGCCTCCCGCCTTGAGATGGGTTTGCGCTTCGTCGAGCAGCTTGAAGATCTCGGCGTAGACCTCCGCCTTCGAGGCGATGGGCGCGGGTGGGTCCGTCGGATTGGCGGCGGCGTCGAGCAGCGCGCCATTCACGTCGGTGGCACGAATGACCGTCAGCAGCTGCGTCGCCTTGATCGTCTTGGCGAAGCCGCGGATCGACTCCTTCTCCGCCGCGGTGAGCCCGACGACCCGGTCGACCGGCTCGAGGACTAGATCGGCGAGCTTGATGGTGGCGTATGGAGCGGCCCACGGCGCGAGGTCACCGAGCGCGGAATAGTACGCCGGGAAGTTCTGGGGGTTGCCGGGGTCGAGATTGTAACCTTCACGTCCGAGTCGGCTGTACAGCTGGGTGGTGGAAGTGGCCCGGAGTCCCCGGATCAGGCCCTGAGCGGCTGTCGCGAGGGCGCTTCTCGAGGGCGTGCCCGTGATGTCGGTGAGGGCGGGCAGGTTCAGATCGGGGGCGTCGATCGGTGCCGCGCACGCGCCGGCCAGGAGGAGGCCGCCGAGCGCGATCGCGCGAGCACGCGGGGTGCGGAATGCTGACGTCATGAGTCGGTCCTCGGTGGCGGTTAAAAGCTGAGATCCACGCTGAGCCAGAAGGTCCGGCTCGGCGGATACGACCAGAGATCCCACGGCACGCCACCGGCGGCCGACCTGGAGACCTGATTCACTTCCGGATCGCCCGTCGATCTGTACTTCGTCCACGTCATCAGATTCCTGCCGCTGACGCTCAGGCGCGCCGCGCTGCTCTGGGAGAACATGGATTTCAGGAGCGCGGCCGGCACGTCGTACGAGAGGGAGAGCTCGCGAAGCTTCACGAAGCTGATGTCCTGGATGTACGTGCGGGCGGTCCGGCCGAAGGTCGCGGCGCGCTGGTTCCCCGTGAGCTCGCCCGGCTTCAGCGGCGTGATCTGATCGGGGCTGATGCCGGTGAGGTCGTACAGGATCTGAGTGAGATTCATGATCTGACCGCCCTTCTGGCCATCGAGCATGCCGGTGAGGTGGAAGCGCTTGTAGCCCACGTCATGACTCCAGGACCAGTTGTAGTCCGGGTTGGCATCGCCCAGCGGCATGTTGCCGACCTTCTTGCCATCCGCGGTGGTGTCGTTGCCGGTGATCTGGGTGCACGACTTCCCGACCTCGGTGAAGATGCGGCCGAAGGTGTTGCCGTTGAGGAAGGCCGTCGAGCCGTACGCCGGCACGTCGAGCGCGGTGATCGTGCAGCGGCTCCCCGAGACGGCGGCCCTGAACCGCCAGTTGAAGTCTCGCCCCTCGATGAGGACGGCGTTGGCGGCGAGCTCCACACCGCGCGTACGGAGGCTGCCGCCGTTGAACGTCAGCTGGGTGAACCCGGTGCCTGGGGCGAGGGTGCGCTGCTGGAGGAGGTCACTGATCGACTTCTCGTAGACCGTCGCCTCGAGATTGAGTCGATCGCGCAGCATCGTGGCGTCGAACCCGGTCTCGATCTCGAGCTGCCGCTCGGGACGCAGGTCGGGCGCGGCTGCGGGCCCGTTGATCTGCGCGGTCGGCACCGCACCACCGAGGTTGGAGGCGGAGAGCTCCGTGAACTTCTGCCCGTAGCGCGGCTGGTTGCCCGACTGGCCGACGGCGAGTCGCAGCTTGAGCTCACTGATCGCGTCCGGGAGCCTGGGCAGCCGGTACGACACCGAGGCTTTGGGATAGTAGAAGAGCTGCTGCGAATTCGAATTGTTGGTGGTCCGGTCGGCGCGTAGGCCGCCGGTGAGCAGCAGCCGCTCGTTGAACAGCAGCAGCTCTTCCTGCGCGAAGAATCCCTGGTCCTGCACGCGCTGGCGGTTCTGGTCCACCCGGACGGCGAGCCCGCGGTCGATGTTGGTGAGCCCGCCGATCAGCCCCTGAGTGAGGGTGTAGCTCGCGTCGATGTCCACCCACTCGGACTGAGTGCCGACCTGCGCCGTGGAAGTGCCGCCGGGCAGGGTGAAATCGTGAACGAGATATGCGTTGACGTTCCGGTTGGTGTTCTGGGCGTAGCCCAGCACCGAGGTCCCCGGGAGGCCCACGCCCTCCAGCGCATACAGCTCCGGTGGGGCGAGGACCTGATTCTTCTGCGTGAACACGTCGCCGCCTCCGACCACTGACAACCGGAGCGCCTGGCGCTCGGTCTTCCACAGCTGGGCCTGCGCCCGGGCGCTGACGATCCCGCGGTTGACCGTCTCGTCGTTCACGAACAGCGCGGCGGTCTGGAAGGGGTTGTTCGAGATGATGGGACTGCGCGGGAAGGTGCCGTCGGCGCGCTGGCGAAGGTCGAGCCACGAGGCCCCGCCGTACCCGATGGCGCTCGGGATCGACAACCCGTTGTTCTCGTTCTGGGTCACCCCCGGCTTCCGGCCCGTCTGCACGTACTCGGTGTTCAGCGAGAGCGTCACCCGCGAGCCGACGTTCTGATCGACGTTGACGCGGATCGAGCGCTTGTCGGCCGACGTCCCCGGCATGATGCCGCCGTCGTGCTTGTTGAGGGCGGACGCGAAGAAGCGGGTGGCCTCCGAGCCGCCGTGCATGTTCACGCTCGTCTCGTATGCGCCGGCCGTCTTGCCATAGAGCTGCTCTTCCATGTCGTTGTCGCAGCTCGGGGTCCAGCTCGCGCGCGCCGCCTCGCCGAATACGGACACGGCCTCGTCCGCCGAGGTGAAGCATCGCAACCCGTACTTGCGGCTCAGCTTCGACATGCCAAGGCGCTGGGTGAGGCCGAATTGCACGCTCCCGGCGCGACCCCGCTTGGTGGTGATCAGGATCACGCCGTTGGACGCCTTCGAGCCGTAGATCGCCGCCGCCGCCGCACCCTTGAGCACCTCGACCTTCTCGATGTCGTAGCTATTGAGGTCGGCGATACGGTTCGCGCCGTTGTCCTGGTTGTCGACGCGAGGCGCCAGCTGGCCGCGCACCGCCTCGGTGAGGAAGTTCGTCCCGGTGGCGAGCTGCACGTCGCTCACGACGACGCCATCCACCACATAGAGCGGAGTGAAGGCGCCGATGATCGTGGTGACGCCGCGGATGCGGACGATCGACCCGCCGCCCGGCGCGCCACTGTTCTCCGACACGTGGGCCCCGGTCACCTTGCCCTCGAGGGCCCGGTCGACGCTGGAGGTAGGCACCCGCGCAAGCTCCTCCTCGCTGACGGTACCGACCGCGGTGGCGAGATTCTTCCGCTCCATGGCCGTCGCCTGCCCGCTGACGACGACTTCCTCCAGCCGGAAGTTGTCGCGCTCGAGCGCGGCGCGGACGGTGGTCTGGTCCAGCGGGACGGTGATCGGCAGGGGCTTGTAGCCGAGACTGCGAATCTGCAGCGTGACCGCGCGCATCGGCACGCTGATCGTGAACCGACCGTCGGGACGAACGCCCGCGGCGATCATCGTGCCGACGACCCGGACCTGGGCGTTCGGCAACGCCTCGCCGCCGACCTGATCAGTGACGATGCCGGTGATGGTGCGCGTCTGGACCTGCTGGGCCAGCGCGGCTGGGACGATGGCCGTCGCGAGCCAACCCGCGCTCGACACGACCGCGACATAGTGGCGTAATGTGCGCATGAGTCCTTTCCGAGCAGCGGGGAATGGGGTGCTGACAACGGGTCGCACTATCGGGTCTTCAGGATCGGGAGCACGATGCGGGACGGGTACGCCGGCGAGTGGTGGATCACGTTGTGGGCGATCAGCCCATCCTTCTCGTCGTAATTGTTCCCGCCGGTGTTCAGGTTGCGCTCGAAGTGGGGGAAGCTGCTGCTCGCCACCTCGATGCGGATGCGGTGGCCGGCCGCGAATGAGTTGCTCGTCACGAGCGGGGGCAGATCCACCTTGTAGACCTTGCCTCGCTCCATGAACACCGGCTTGTCCCACCCCTCGCGCCAGCGCGCGCGGAGGATGCCCTCGTCCAGGTTGAACGCTTTGCCGTCCGGACCGACGTCCACCAACTTGACCATCAGATCGGTGTCCTTGACGTCGGAGGAGAGGTACAGAGAGACCTCGATGTTGCCGACGACGTCCGTCCGCTCGGTGAGCACCGGCGTCGTGTAGACGAGGACATCGCTCCGGATCTCGACGCCGGCCTGATCGAACGATCCGCCGGGAACGACGATGAGGCAGCAGCTTTGCCCCCCGTGCGACGGCGTGGGGTGCATCGGATCGTAGACGAAGCTGTCGGCCATGGCGCGCGCCGGCGGCGTCGTCGTCAGCCGGCCGTTGCCATAGAGGGTGTTGGCCCGGCCGTCGCTGTCGAGGTAATAGGATACCGGCTGGACATTCTTCGGCTGCCAGCTGTCGTAGCTCCGCCACTCGTTGGACCCCATCATGTAGGCGCGAACCTTCGGCTCGGCGGTAACGCCGTTGTTCGCGCCCGTGAGCCAGTGGTCGAACCAGCGCTGTACCAGCCTGACGTAGTCGAAGCGCGCGTCGCCGAAGTCGCGCTCACCCACGACGGTGTGCTCGGATTCCATCTGGCCCTCCTGACAGTGGAGGGTCGGGGCGATGACCATGAAGATGTTGTCGCGGGCGGTCTGGTTGGCGGCGTTCTTCGTCTGGTAGTCGAACATCGCCACGTTCGGGCCGATGGAGAGGTCGTACCACGAGTTGATGTAGAGCGTCGGCGCACCGGAGCGGTCGCCTTCCCCGCCGAACTCGATCTCCTTCCACTTCGGATCGTTGGGGAGCCGATTCACGAAGTCGTCCACGTCGCTCGGCATCGCGCCGAGGTTGGACATGATCTTGTTGAGCGGCAGGGTCCAGATCGCGCTGTCGAGGTTGGCCGCGTGCATCAATTCCGGCTCCATGTTCCAGAACTTGTTGATCCGGAGCATCTGGTCGCGCGTCAGGTTCGCCGGCCACGTCGGGTGGTACTTGTAGCCGGATCCGAAGTACCAGGAGAACCAGACGCCCTGGACGGCGCCACCGCGATAGAAGTTCCCCATCTCGTTGTAGGGGCCGACCCGGCCGATGCCGGCGCCCGATCCCATCGGCACGGCCGCGGCGTGCGCAGGGTGCTGGGCGGCGTTCATCTTGTGCTGCTCCTCGGCGCTCGACGAGCAGCCGAGGGTGCCCACCTTCCCGTTCGACCAGGGCTGCTTGGAGATCCAGTCGATGGAGTCGTAGCCGTCCTTGCCCGACCCGCCGAGATAGGTGTAGGTGCCCTCGGAGAAGTAACGGCCGCGGACATTTTCGATGATGACGGCGTAGCCGTTCTCGATGAAGCTGCGGATGTACATGCTGAAGCTGCCGCGGATGGTGCTTTCGGTCAGGTACGGGATGAAGATGAGGACCGTCGGCAGGTTGCGGCGCGGCCGGTCGGTGGGAAAGAGGATCGTCGCCGAGAGGCGCACACCGTCCCGCATGGGGATGGCCACCATCTCCTCCCGCACGCTGTGCGTGAGGATGTAATCCACCGCTGCCGATCGCTTCTGCGCGTACGTCTGTGCGTCTGCGCGCGTCGTGCCCGTCGCCGCGAGCGCCGTGACGACGATGGCGAGCGCGGGTCCCACGGTACAGCGATTCCACAGGCTGCGTGAGGTTGGCATCATCTCCCCGTGTAGCGGTGGGCGGTGTAGTCTCATATGGCGAGACGGATTCTCAGGGTGGCCAATCCTACGCCCGTCCGGAAAAGGCCGCAAGAGCGCGCGATGCTTGCCATCGTCGGACGACCCGCGTACTCTGGCAGGCGCCGGCGCGGGAATCGACATCACGGATTGAGACAGGGAGGCACAGGACATGGGGACAAGTATTGTCGAGCCCCGCTCGACGGCAGCCGACGGGAGCGCCCGCGGAGAGAGCGCGGGCTTCGTCAAGGCGCTCTCCCGATTCGACGCGACCGCCCTCGTGGCGGGATCGATGATCGGATCGGCGATCTTCATTACCCCCGCCGACATTCTGCGCCAGGTCGGCTCCCCCGGGCTGCTGCTCGTCGTCTGGGGCCTCACGGCGGTGATCGTGGTGCTGGGTGCGCTGAGCTACGGGGAGCTGAGCGCGATGTTCCCGCGCACCGGTGGGCTCTACATCTACCTGCGCGAAGGACTGTCCCCCCTTGTCGGCTTCCTCTACGGCTGGGCGCTGTTCGCGGTCATCCAGACGGGGGCGATCGCCGCGGTGGGCGCGGCGTTCTCCCGCTTCGTCGCCGTGCTCGTGCCGGCCCTCACGCCGGATGTGTTCTTCGGCACCACCGTGCACCTGCCCAGTGGCCCGATTGCCATCGGGTTGTCCCGGCAGCGCCTGCTCGCCATCGCCTCCATCGCGCTGCTGACGTGGATCAACATCCGCGGCGTGCGCACCGCGGCGGTGCTCCAGACCCTGCTGACGGTGATCAAGACGAGCAGCCTCGCCCTCCTCATCGTGATCGGCCTCACGATCGGTCGCCACCCGAACGCGGTGGCTGCCAACTTCGGCCCTGGGTTGTGGCCGGCGGGCGGGGTCACGCTCGGCATCCTGCCAACGCTGGGCGCGGCGATGGTGGGATCGATCGCCGCCGCCGATCTCTGGTACCAGATCGGCTTCGCGGCAGGCGAGGTGAAGCACCCCGTGCGCGACATCCCGCAGGCGATGCTCTTCGGCACGCTGATCGTCGCCGCGCTGTACTTCTTCGCCAATGTCGCCTACCTGAGCATCCTCCCCGCGGCGGCGATCGCCGGCGCGCCGCAGGATCGCGTGGGGACGGCCGCGCTCCAGGCGGTCTTCGGGTCGGCCGGCCTCTACATCATGGCGGCGGCGATCGCGATCTCCTGCTTCGGGTGCAACAACGCGCTGATCCTGTCCGGTGCGCGCGTCTACTACGCGATGGCGCGGGATCGCCTCTTCTTCTCCTCCGCGGCCGTGCTGCATCCGCGGCATCGCACGCCGAACGTCGCGCTGGTCGCCCAGGCGACGTGGGCCTGCGTGCTGTGCCTGTCGGGGACGTACAGCCAGCTCCTGGACTACATGGTGTTCGCGTCGCTGCTGTTCTACGTCCTGACTGCCTGCACGCTGTTCGCGCTGCGGCTCCGCCATCCGACGCTCGTCCGGCCCGTGCGGGCGGTCGGCTACCCCTGGCTCCCGGGAGTCTTCCTGCTCGCGACGGGCGCGCTGTGTCTCGACCTGCTGATCCAGAAGCCGCAATACACGTGGCCCGGGCTAATCATCATCGCGCTCGGGATTCCCATGTTCCTCTTCCGGCGCGCTCGGCCCGGGCTCGGGTCTCGGCGCGAGGGGTAGCGAGGTGTCCCGACGAGCGCCCGGCGAGCGCGAATGTCATAGATTTTGTGGACCTCGTCAGGACCGTCGTTCGGCACCACGCCCCACCCCCATCTCGTGCTCAATCAACTGGATCATGTGCTAGCCCTGTTCTCCCGCGACCGGGCGGAGGTGTCGGTGCTCGACGCCGCGGCGGTGCTGAAGTGGCCGCGAAGCACCACCTACCGTCTCTTGGCGCAGATCGCTGCGGCGGGGTTTCTTGACCGCGACGAAGAGACGGGGATGTTCCGACTTGGCATCCGGTTGGCCGTCCTCGGCGAGCTCGCCCAGGCGTCCACGTCGTTGCAGCGCATCGCGCAACCGGTGCTGCGCCGGCTGAGCCAGCAGTCAGGCGAGACGGCGACGCTGCTGCTGCTCGTGGATGGCGAGGGTACCGCGGTGCTGCACTCGGAGAGCACGCATCCGGTCGTGGCGAAGGGCATGCTCGGACGGTATTGGCCGCTGCATGCATCGGCCGGCGGCAAGGTGCTCCTCGCATGGCGTCCACCCGTCGAGGCGAAGCGGCTGCTGAAGACGCCGCTCGCCCGGTTCACGCCGTCCACGATCACCTCGGTGCCGGCGCTGGTCCGTGAGCTCACCCAAGTTCGCAAGCGCGGCTTCGCGACGGTGCGCGGCGAGTTCATCGACGGCGTCTGGGGGGTGGCGGTGCCGATCTTCAATCACCGCGGCGAGCTGGAAGGGGCGGTCACCCTCGGTGGCCCCAGCTCGCGCGTGACGCGAGCGCGCCTGCCCGCGCTCGCCGCGATCGTCGCCGGCGTGGGCGCGGAGCTCTCCACCGCCCTCGGCTATCGGGGTGAGTACCCATACGCCACGGACAGCGCCCGGGGGAGGCGCTCCGGCCGGGCGGCGAAGCCTGGACGGTCCGGCGCGCGCGTCCGCTCGTCCCGGGCGGCCCCCCAGCGGCGGCGCTGAGGGGCACCCGATCCCGGTGTCGCTGACGGGCGATCTCGAAAAGCGAGACCCGATCTCAGCGCGCACGCGTGCGTCCTATCGGACCTCGGGATCGGGTGATATCCTCCCGGATGCCGATCCTTCCCCTGTTCGCGCTCCTCTTCCAGGGAACCACCGCGGCGGCCGGTCCCGCGTTCAGCGGACGCGATGGGGAGCTCGCCGTGCCGGTGCCGCGCCGGGATGCGACCGTGGTCGTCGACGGCATCCTCGACGAACCGGTGTGGCGCGATGCGGCACGGCTTATCGGCTTCTCCCAGTTCCAGCCCCAGGATGGCGTGCCGGCCGCGGACTCGACCGAGGTCCTGGTGTGGTATTCGCCGACGGCGATCCACTTTGGTATCCGCGCCTTCGAGCCCGCGGACCGAGTGCGGGCCACGCTCGCCAACCGGGACCGGATCGACCAGGACGATTACGTCCAGATCCTGATCGGCACCTTTCATGACGGTCGCAAGGCAAACGTGTTCATGGTCAACCCGCTCGGCGTACAGGCCGACGGGATGCTCGTCGAGCAGGGGGCGGTGTCCGGCGGCTTCCTCGCCCAGATCGGATCGCGCGAAGCGCCCGACCTCAACCCCGACTTCGTCTTCCAGTCGCGCGGCCACGTCACGGCCTGGGGCTACGAGGTCGAGGTCCGCATTCCCTTCAAGAGCCTCAGGTACCAGTCGAGCGCTGTTCAGAGCTGGGATCTCAACATCGTCCGCAAGGTGCAGTACCGCGGGCACGAGAACAGCTGGGCGCCGGCGCGACGGGCGAACGCGTCCTTCCTCGGACAGGGCGGCCAACTCGACGGACTCACTGATCTCGAGCGGGGCGTCGTCGTGGATCTCACCCCGGAGCTGACCCAGCGCACCCAAGGCACCGGCTCGAGCCCGACTGACGGCCCGTGGCGCTACGCCGCGGGGCGCCCGGCGCTCGGCGCGAACGCACGGCTGGGGCTGACGAACAATCTGTCACTCGACGGGACGATCAATCCCGACTTCTCGCAGGTCGAGGCCGATGCCGGGCAGATCTCCTTCGATCCGCGCGCGGCGCTCTCCGTGCCCGAAAAGCGCCCGTTCTTCCTCGACGGCATCGACCATTTCACCACGCCGAACTCACTGATCTACACGCGGAGCATCGTCCAGCCGGTCGCCGCGGCGAAGCTGTTCGGCAAGCTCGGAGGCAGCGACGTCGCGGTCCTGTCGGCCGTCGACGCCGCCAGCGACGCGAGCAGCGGAGGCCGACCGCTGTTCAACATCGTGCGCGTTCAGCGCGACGTCGGCGCGGGGTCGCGACTCGGTGCCGCGTACACCGATTGGGAGAGCGGCCCAGCGTCGAACCGGGTACTCGACGTGGACGGCCGGATCACGTGGGCCAGGGTGCACTCCGTGCAATGGCAGCTTGCGAGCAGTGCGACGCGAACGTTATCCGGCCGCACCACCGCGCCGCTGTGGGACGTCCGCTTCCTTCGGAACGGACGCTCGCTGAGCTGGCGGTCGCAGTTCGCCGGCATCGCCGACGACTTCAGGACGCGGGCCGGCTTCATCGCGCGCGCCGGACAGGTACACATCAACTTCGACCCCGTCTTCTCCTGGTACGGCACACGCGGCGCGCTGCTCGAGGAGCTCGACGCCGACGTCCTCATGGATGGAATCTGGGCGTACAGCCGCTTCTTCCACTCGGGCGACGCCCGCGACAAGAAGCTGCACACCAACCTCCGCGCGCAGCTGCATGGCGGATGGACGGCCGGCGTCTCCTTCCTGGCCGAATCGTTCGGGTACGACCCCGCCTATTACGGCCCCCTGTACCGCATTGAGCTGCCGCGCGCCGGACAGGCGAGCGACACCCTGCCCTTTGTGGGCGGCGCTCGGCTCTTCAATCGCGACTACGTGTTCTCCGTCGGCACGCCCAAGCTCAGGTTCGTGTCGTTCAATGCGGTGTACATTCACGGGCTCGACGAGGACTTCTACGAGTGGTCGGGGGCCGCCCTCGAGTATCTGAGCCTCACCGCGGATATCCGTCCATCCTCGCAGTTGCGCATCGGCACGACCTACCTGCTGATCGACCACAAGCGCGACACCGACGGCAGTCGCGTCGACCGCATTCGCAATCCGCGGGTCAAGGTCGAGTATCAGCTGACGCGCAGCCTCGTCGCGCGGGCCATCACCGAGTACCGCGCCTCCGAAGTAGACGTGCTGCGCGACGACTCCCGCACCGGCTTGCCCCTGCTCGTACGCGACGACGTCTCCGGTATCTGGGTGCCGGCCACCGCCCGACGCAGCAACACGCTGTCGACCAACCTCCTCGTCTCGTACACTCCCGTTCCCGGCACCGTCTTCTACACCGGGTATGGAGCGCAGCTCGGCGAGCCGGAGGCGTTTGCCTTTCGTGACGTCCTTCGCCGAAGCGACGCCTTCTTCGTCAAGGCCAGCTACCTGTTTCGCATGTGAGCGCGCGCCGGCAGCGGTGCTGCCCCTCAGGCAGTCGACACGATCTCGCGGCCGGGTTGGACCATCGCCCACGCCGCAGCCCCGATGACACAGAGCACCGCCGCCACCTGGAACGACGCAGCCCACCCAAAATGGTCGGCGATCCACGGTGTCAGCGAGGCGGTGACCACGCCGCCGAGCTGCGCGCCCATGTTCATCGTGCCGGAAACGGCGCCGGCCGACGGGCCGGCGATATCCGCGCTCACCGACCAGAAGGAGCTCTGGGCGAGATAGAGCGACCCCGCCCCGCCAGCGAGGATCACGCTCGCGACCCGCGCGCTCTCGACCATCGTGCCCGCGGCGATGAAGACGGCGGCCAGACCGATCCCGGCCACCGCCACACCGCAGCGGCCCATTCGCCGCCCGCGAGCGCTCGACAGCCGGTCGTTGAGGACCCCGCCGAGCATGGAGCCGATCGCCATGGCGACGAACGGGAGCATCGCGTAGCGGGCGCTCTCGCGAAGCTGCATTCCGCGCACGGTACTGAGGTAGATGAAGAACCAGCTGAAGAAGATGTACGCCGAGTAGCCGTAGCAGAAGTAACTGACCGTGAGCAGCCAGACGTTCTGGGTGCGGCGGATCTGTCGCCAGGAGAGCGCGGGTGCAGAGGTGCCGGGTGGAACTCCCGCCGCAATGTGCGTGCGCTCGCCGGCCGACACGCTCCGATGGGCTCCCGGACTATCGCGCGCGACGTGCCACCACGCGACGGCGCCGACCAGGCCGATCAGCGCGCACGCAACGAACGATGCACGCCAGCCGAAGCGGAGCATTATGCTGGTGATCAGCGGTGGCGAGATCCCCGCGCCGACACCGACGCCCGTGAAGATCAGGCCGTTCGCGAGGCCGCGCTCGGAGACCGGGATCCACCTGGCGACGATGCGGTTGGAGGCCGGGTACATCACCGCCTCGCCCGCGCCCAGCAAAAACCGCGTCAGGACGAGCAGAGGCAACGCGACTGTCACGGTGAGTGGCGCGGCGGTGAGGGCGCTCAGTCCGGCCCACCAGATCACCGCGAGCGTCAACGTCACCCTGGCGCCGAACCGATCGGCAGCGCGCCCGCTCGGCACCTGGAAGAGTGCGTATCCGAGTACGAATGCGCTGAACACCAACCCGAGCTGCTGGTTGGTGAATCCGTACTCCGCGGCCATCAACCTCCCGGCAATGGAGATGTTGACGCGATCGAGATAGGCCGTGGCGCTGAGCGCGAACAGCAGTCCGACGAGTTTCCACCGCACCACGCCCACGCGTGCCACGTTCATGTTGGTTCCCCGCTGCAGTCGATGTTCGTGCTTGCTGCCGTCACTGGCGCCGCGTATGATCGGCGCGCGCGACGCGGATCACAACACCCCTGCCGCACTTTCTCGCGAGACCTCCCGAGGCTACTCCGATGATCAGCCGCGCAACGCTCGTTCGCTCCGCCTTCCTCTCTTCCATAATGCTGCTCGGTGCGACCGCCCTGCAGGCACAGGAGCGCCGCATCATCAATCCCCCCGGGCTGCCCACGAACCTCCCGTTCAGCAATGGCATCCAGGTCGGTGACATGCTCTGGATCGCCGGCACGGAGGGAGTCGTGAGCGGCGATATCACCGAGGAGACCCGTACCGCCCTCGCCAACATCAAGAAAGTTCTCGACGCCGTCGGCTTCGACGTCCGTGACGTCGTGCAGGTCACCGTCTACCTCAAGGACATCGAGGATTTCCAGAGGATGAATGCGGCGTACCGCGAGTTCTTCCCCGATCCACGGCCGACGCGCACGACGGTGCAGGTCGCGCGGCTCGTGAATGACGCGCGCGTAGAGATCACGTCGGTCGCCGTCCGGCGCCGCCCCGCGCAGGAGGCTCGATGACGACGCGGCGTACTTTCCTCCAACGGGTCGCGTCGGCCGCCGCGATGCTCGGTGTTGCGCCGGCGGAGCTTGTCGCCGCGTCGGAGCCCTCCGCCGCCACGCCAGTCGACTACTACGCGAAGCTCGGCGTGCCGACCATCATCAATGCCGCAGGCACATATACCTATCTGACCGCCTCACTGATGCCGCCGGAGGTCCAGGCCGCGGTCTCGCTCGCGGCGAAGCACTCCGTCCGGCTACGCGACCTGCAGATCGCCGCGGGCGCCTACATCGCGCGGCGGCTGCGCTGCGAGGCGGCGCTCGTCTCGTCCGGCGCCGCGTCGGCCTTGTCACTCGGTACGGCCGGATGCATGACCCTCGGCCGTGCCGATGGCGCCAGCGACATCCCGGCGCGGGCGGGCACGTTCCGGAACGAGGTTCTGATCCAACGCGCGCATCGCTTCTCGCACGACCATGCGCTCGAGATGTGCGGAGCAAAGCTGGTCGAGGTGGAAACCATCGCCGACTACGAAGCGGCGTTCACGCCTCGTACGGCGATGGCGTTCTACTTCAACGCGGCGGAGGGCGGCCGCATCGACCACGCCGACTGGCTGCGCGTGGCGCACGCGCGCGGCGTCCCCTGTTTCGTCGACGCGGCCGCCGACGTGCCACCGATCGCCAACCTCTGGAACTACACCGCCATGGGGTACGACCTCGTCGCCTTCTCTGGAGGGAAGGGCATTCGTGGGCCACAGAACGCCGGTCTCCTGCTCGGCCGCGCCGACCTCGTCGCTGCCGCGGCGGCGAACAACAACCCGAACGACCGATCTGTCGGCCGCGGCATGAAGGTGGCCAAGGAACAGATCGTCGGCATGGTGGCGGCGCTCGACTGGCTCCTCGCACGTACGGACGAGCAGATCGCTACCGAGGCGCACCAGCGTGCCGACCGCATCGCCTCTCATCTGCGCCGCCTGCCGTCGCTCACCACGGAGATCATCGTGCCGGCCGTGGCGAATCACGTCCCACACCTGATGATCCGCTACGACCAGCGGCGCATCGGCATCACGCCCGCGGACGTGGCGGCGGCGCTGCGCGCCGGCAAGCCGTCCATCGAGCTGAATCCGGCGACCGGCCACGCCTCCGGCGCGGCCGGCCTCCATTCCGACGAGAACACGATCGTCGTTGGACCCTGGATGATGAGCCCCGGTGAGGACGTCATCGTGGGACAGCGCCTGCATGCGGTGCTTCTGGGGGCGCTGCGGACGGATGGCTGAGGTCTGCGTCGCCCTCCTCACTCCGTTCACGGCGGCGGGCGACGTCGCCTACGATGCGCTCGAGACGCACGTCGAGCATCTCGTCGCCGAAGGCGTGACGAGCCTGATGCCCTGCGGCACCACGGGCGAGGGCGTGCTCCTCGACGACGGCGAGATCGTCGCGATCCTCACGCGCGTCTCCGCCGTCGTCGGAGGCAGGGCTCGGATCATCGCGCACGTCGGCCGCGCATCAACCCGCGCGACGGTGGCGCTCGCGAGCACCGCCGAGACGGTCGGCATCGGTGCCGTGTCGGCGGTGGCGCCGTATTACTACAAGTATTCCGACGATCAGATCCGCGCACACTATCTTGCGCTGCTCCGCGCTGTCAGCGTGCCGGTGTACGCGTACACCATCCCGGATCGCGACGGCAACGTGCTCTCGCCGGCGGTCGTCCGCACCCTTGCTGCGGCAGGCCTCGGGGGCGTGAAGGACTCGAGCAAGTCGCTCGACCGCCATCGTGAGTACCTTGCCTGTGGCGTGGACGTCCTGATGGGGAGCGACACGCTCGTGCTCGACGCTCTCCGGCTGGGCGCGGCCGGCACCGTCAGCGCGATCGCCAACGTCGAGCCACGGTGGCTGCTGGAGCTGGCGCGCCACGCGTCGCGCGACACCGATGCCGCGACGAGCGCGCAGGCACGCATCGACGCGCTCCGGGAGCGCACCCGCGCCTCGACCTCGGTCATCGCGGCGCTCAAGCGTGAGCTCGCCCTCCGCCTCCCCGGGTATCCCACGCACGTGCGGCCGCCGCTGTCGTGACCGTCCTGACGGTGGGCGAGACCATGGCGCTGTTCGATCCCGCACGGGACGGACCGCCCGCGACCGGCTCGCCCTACACGCTTCGCTTCGCCGGCGCCGAATCCAACTTCGCCGTCGCGCTTGCCCGGCTCGGCGTCGGCGCGCGCTGGGTATCGCGCCTCGGCGATGATCCAGTCGGGGACCTGATCGTGCGCACTTTGGAATCCGAGGGGGTGGACACCCGGTGGGTGACGCGCGACCGCGAAGCCGGCACGGGCGCCTTCATGAAGACTCGCGACCGGGGGCGCGCGCACGTCCAGTACTTCCGGCGCGGCTCGGCGGCCTCGCGACTCGTGCCGGGTGACCTGCCGGACGACGCGTTCGCCGGCGTGCGCGCCCTGCACCTCACGGGGATCACTCAGGCGCTCAGCGACGGCGCCCGGGCCACGGTCCATCACGCGGCCGAATGCGCCGGTCGGCTCGGGGTACACGTCACGTTCGACGCGAACTTCCGCCCGGCGCTCTGGCGGGACGCTGCGGAAGCGCGCCGCGCCCAGGATCCGGTGCTTCCCCTCGTTGACTGGTACCTGTGCGGGATCGAGGAAGCCCGCGCGCTCTGGGGGCCGGGCACCGTCGAGGCGCTCGACGCCCGCATCCGAGGCGCTGGTGCGCGCAGCGTCGTCATCCGGGTCGGTGAGCGTGGCGCTTTCGTTACCGGCCGCATCGTGGCGCCGCCGCAGGTCGTCGAGGTGCTCGACGAGATCGGCGCGGGCGATGCCTTCGACGCCGGTTTCGTGTATGCGCTGCTGCTTGGCCACGACCCTCCGCATTGCGTGCACGCCGGCCATGTCGTCGCGGCATACGCCCTCCGCGGCACTGGCGACTGGGAAACCCTGCCTCACCTCGCGGACGTGCAGCAGCAGCTCGACGCGGTGCTCCCACGCACCCGCCATCCACACCGGTAACGGAGCCACGATCGTGCCATCGATTCGCCTGTCCGCATCCCTGCTGGCCGTGACGCTCGCGGCGGTGCCTGCCGCGGCACAGCGGCGGCCTTTCCAGCTCGCCGACCTCTCCGGGATCCAGAACGTCAGTGATCCGCAGCTCTCACCGGACGGGAAGGCCGTCGCCTATGTGCGGTCGCGTGCCGACTACGCCACGGACGTGGAGACGTCCGACGTCATGCTCGTCGCGTCCGCCGATGGCCGCGCGATCGGGAGCTTCGCCGGCTCGTCGCCGCGCTGGTCGCCCGACGGCCGATCCCTCGCGTTCATGGGCCGGCGCGACGGACGGGCGGGCCTGTTCATCCGCGACCTCGCGAGCGGCGTCGAGCGTTGGATCGTATCGCCGCCCCAGACCGACCACTGGCTCGGACGGTCGCCGAAGAACTGGGCGTGGTCGCCCGACGGGTCGATGATCGCCTACGTCGCCGCCGACGCGGCGGCTCCGGTAAGGAACGGCGGGCCGCAGGTGTACTCGCGGATCATGTACAAGACGCGTACCGGGTTCTCGGACAACCGCAAGACGCACGTCTACGTCGTCGCCGCATCGGGCGGCACCCCACGGTGCCTGACCTGTGGCGACCACGACGAGCATTCGATCTCGTGGTCGCCCGACTCCCGACGCGTCGCGTTCGTGAGCGATCGTTCCGCAGACCCGGACAACAGCTACGAGAACGACGTCTACACTGTCGACGTCGGAACCGGTGCCCTCGTGCAGGTGACGAAGTCGCCGAGCGCGGAGTTCTCGCCGCGATTCTCGCCAGATGGGCGGTGGATCAGCTTCGAGGGGTGGGTCAGACCCCACAACACGAAGGACAGCCCGTCTGAAGATCAGCATCTGTTTCTCGTCGACGCGTCGGGGAGCGCGGCGTCCGCGCGGCCACGCCAGCTTGCGCGGCGTGTGGACCGGCGGCTCAACGAGAGCACGTGGGATCCGAGCGGCAAGCACCTGTATTTCTCGGCCGCCGACCATGGGGGGAACGTCATCTATCGCGTCTCGCCGACGGACGATGTGGTGGACACCGTGATCACCGGCCGCTTCCAGGCGCGCGGCTACAGCCTCGACGCAGCCGGGACGACGATGGCGTACATCCGGAGCGACGATGTGCATCCGGCCGAGGTGTTCGTCGCCGACGCGGATGGGAAGCACGCGCGCCAGCTGACGAATCACAACGGATCGCTCGTCGCCGGCCTTATGTTCCAGGAAGAGGAGGAATTCTGGTTCGACAGCTTCGACGGCACGCGCGTGCAAGGCTGGGTGATGAAGCCGGCTGGCGCGGTGCCCGGCAGGAAGTATCCGACCATCCTCGTGATCCACGGCGGTCCGCACGGCATGTTCGGGGTCACCTTCACGCCGCAGCAGCAGTACCTCGCGAGTCGTGGCTACGGCGTCGTTCTCATCAACCCGCGTGGCTCCCAGGGGTATGGTCAGGCATTCAGCGACGGCTCCGTACTCAACTGGGGCGGAGGCGACTACAAGGACTTGATGGCGGGGCTCGATGCCGCCATCGCGGCGCATCCGTGGATCGACCCGACGCGCCTTGGCGTGACCGGCATCAGCTACGGCGGTTACATGACCAACTGGGTGATCACCCAGACGCATCGCTTCAAGGCCGCCGTGGCGAGCGCCAGCTTGAGCAACCTGATCTCCTTCTACGGCACGTCGTTGTACACGGATCTGATCGAGGCCGAATTCAACATGATGCCGTGGGACAACTACTCGCTGCTGTGGCAGTGGTCGCCGCTGGCCCACGTCGCGGGCACCACCACGCCGACGCTGTTCATCCATGGCGAGGTGGACAACGACGTGCCGATCACCCAGGCGGAGGAGATGTACACCGCGCTACGAAAGCTCGGCGTTGAGGCCACGCTGGCGCGGTATCCAGGAGAAGGACATGGGTTCCGCCGGCCGACGTTCATCGCGGATTCGGACAGGCGGATGGTTGAATGGTTCGATCGCTATCTGCGATGAGAGCTCCGACGCGAAGTTGGTCCGCCTTCTCTCTGCTGTTATCCCGGCCTTATTCCGCATCTGCCATTGCGCGGGTACCGCGATACGCGCAAACCGCTGCTATACCGGATGTTACGAGAGGCGCCGGTCGGAATCGAACCGACGAATAGCAGATTTGCAGTCTGCCGCCTTACCACTTGGCCACGGCGCCGTCCGACAAAGCT
>JABFYH010000014.1 GCA_013361335.1 Gemmatimonadaceae bacterium
CTCACCGCCCCGCGATCCGCGCATCGATCTGCTTCAGATGATGCTGCAGATGCTGGACGTAATCGTTCATCAGATAGTCCAGCGTCGCCGGCTCCTCCGCCGGCACCGGCGTGCTGGCGATCTCGTTCAGGTTGTGGATCCGCTTGGGCGCCGTCCGCACCTCGAGCGGGATCGCCGCCATGACACGCGCGATGTGCCGGTTGTACTCTCGCCACAACGCCACCAGCTCGATCCACGGCGCGTCCTGATACTTCTGCGCCTGCACCCAGTCGTCCTGCGCGTATGCGGCGAACACCAGATCCTGCCACTGCGCCCGCACGAAGCGCTGGTGATTCACCGCCGCCGAATCGATCAGATGGCCCAGGATCTCCTTCGCCGACCAGCCGCCCTTGGCCGGCCGGCGCTCGACGGCGTCCGGCGCCGCGCCCAGGAGGCGCGCCGCCTCGCGATCGACGATGGTGCGCAACTCGTTGATGTAAAAGCTTCCGCCGCTCATTCCAGTACCCGGTAGCCGACCACGGTGAGGAACTCCTCGAATTCGCCCAGTACGAGTGCATCGAGCAACGCGGCCGCATCCGTGATGCGGCTCACCGCGTCCGCCTTCGCCTGCAGACGCGCCAGCTCTTCCACGCGCACCCGCTGATAATACTCGCGGGTCATCGTCCCCGCGCCATCGATCTCCGCGCCGTGCCGGATCCACTGCCACAGCTGGGTTCGAGAGATCTCCGCGGTGGCGGCATCCTCCATCAGATTGTGGATCGCCACCGCCCCGTTGCCGCGAAGCCAGGACTCGAGGTACAGCAGCGCGACCTCGACATTCATCCGCACGCCCCCCTCGGTCACGGCCCCTCCGGGCACGGTTGGGTCGATCAGCTGATCGGCCGTCACCGCCGACGCCGAACGCCGCGCCGCCTTCTGGTGCGGCCGGTCGCCCAACACCTCGTCGAACACGGCGCCGGCGACCGGGACCAGATCCGGATGGGCGACCCACGTCCCGTCGAAGCCCATCGCGCTCTCCCGCTCCTTGTCCTCGCGCACCCGCGCCATCGCGCGGGCGTTGACCTCCGGGTCCTTCCGGCTGGGGATGAACGCCGCCATGCCACCGATCGCATGCGCGCCACGCCGATGGCACACGTCCACGAGCCGCTCGGCATAGGCCCGCATGAAGGGCACGGCCATGGTGAGCTGCGCGCGGTCGGGGAGCAGCTTGTCGGGACGGTCCCGGAAGGTCTTGATGAAGCTGAACAGGTAATCCCATCGCCCCGCGTTCAGCCCGGCCGCATGTTCGTGCAGCTCGTAGAGGATCTCCTCCATCTCGAACGCCGCGGGGAGCGTCTCGATGAGGACCGTGGCGCGGATCGTCCCGCGCGCGATGCCGAGGGCGTGCTGCGCGGCGACGAAGACGTCGTTCCAGAGGCGCGCCTCTTCGTGCCCCTCCATTTTCGGGAGGTAGAAATACGGACCGGAGCCCCTGTCGATCAGCGCGCGCGCATTGTGGAAGAAGTGCAGCCCGAAGTCGACCAGGCTGGCGGAGATCGGCGTGCCGTCGACGAGCAGGTGGCGCTCGTCGAGGTGCCAGCCGCGCGGACGGACGACGAGCGTCGCCGTGCGCTCGTTCAATCGATAGGCCTTGCCCCCGCTGTCCATGGCGAGCGTGCCGCGCACGGCGTCGCGCAGGTTGCGCTGCCCGTCGATCACGTTTGCCCAGGTCGGCGAGCACGCATCCTCGAGGTCCGCCATGAAGACCCGCGCGCCCGAGTTGAGGGCGTTGATCATCATCTTCCGGTCCACCGGGCCGGTGATCTCCACGCGGCGGTCGGTCAGGTCGGCGGGCGACGGCCCCACCTGCCAGTCGGCCGCGCGGATCCCCGCCGTCGCCGCCGGAAAGTCGAGGGGCGCGCCGATCGGGTGCGCCGCGAGCGCCTGACGCCGCGCCGTGCGGCGCGCGAGCACCTCGCGTCGACGGTCGTCGAACTCGTGGTGCAGCGCCGCCACCAACGCGAGCGCCTCGGCGGTGAGAATCGCGTCGGCGTCGGCCACGGGCGGTGCGGCGACCATGACTTCCGGATGGGACGAGGACATGGCGATTGGCGAGGAGACGAGGGGGTAGCGCCGTTTGCTGGCGCGCATCCTATATTAGCGCCCTGCCTCACCAGTATCGGCGCCTCGTTTCCCCCGATTCGCCCACCACTGACCGCCGCGTCTGCACCCGGCACACGATCGTCCGGCCCTCCCCCCGGACACCCACAGGAGGATGGAGATGACGCTTCACCGTGCCTCACGGTACACGCTCACGCTCGCACTGCTCGCGCTGCCGGCCGCGGCCGGCGCACAGGCATTCGGGTTGAACGAGATCGGTTCGTGTGCGCTCGCGCGCGGCTTCGCCGCCACGGCTTCGCCGTGCGACGACGCCTCCAGCATCTACTGGAACCCCGGAGCGATGCCGCGGGCGCGCGGCTGGACCGTGTCGGGCGGAGCCGCGATCATCAAGATCGACGGCAGCTTCGTCCAGGACACGACCGGGCGCGAGTGGAGTGGTGACGTGCCAACCGCCGCGGTGCCGCACTTCTTCGTCAACTATCGCGGTGCCGGCAAGCTCGCCTACGGGCTCGGCTTCTACGTGCCCTACGGCCTGACGTCGCAGTGGGGCGACGACTTCCCCGGCCGGTTCGCGGCGAAGAAGGCGTCGCTGCAGACGTTCTACGTGCAGCCCAACCTCAGCTACCAGATCACCCCCAACTGGTCGATCGGCGGTGGACCGGTAGTCGGACACTCCAGCGTGGAGCTCGTACAGGCGATCGACATCTCCGACCGCACGGCGAGCGTCCTGCCCACGACGCCCCCCACGATCATCACCTTCGGCCAGCTCGGCATCGCGAAGCGGACGGAGTTCGCGCGCGCCACGCTCAAGGGCTCGTCGACGGCGTTCGGCGTCGACCTCGGGCTGCACGGCCGCCTCACCCCCGTCTGGGAGATGGGCGTGCGCTTCCTCTCGCAGCTGTCGTTCAACTACGACGACGCCGACGCCACCTTCGAGCAGCGCCCGACGAATCTGATCCTCGCTGCCGGCAATCCGCTCGGCGTGCCGGCCGGCACGCCGCTGGACCAGCTCCCGCCCCTGGTGGCCCAGTTCACGGGCACCGGTGCGCTCACGCCACAGAAAGTCACGACGCAGATCCGTCATCCGGCGCAGGTGCAGGTCGGGTTCGCCTATTCCGGCTTCCCCAGCACGACGGTCAGTGCGGAGTACTCCTACGTCGGGTGGAAGTCGTTCAACCAGCTTCCGGTCGATTTCCAGGGCAGCGCGCCGGACAAGATCATTCAGGAAGACTACAACAACACGTCGGGCATCCGGCTCGGCGTGGAGCATGGCCTCGACGGCGGGATGAAGCTCCGCGCCGGGTTCACCGCTACCGCGGCCGCCGCGCCGGACGAGACGGTCACCCCGCTCCTGCCGGAACAGGATCGCGCGCTCGGGATGCTCGGCATGGGCCTACCCTTCGGCGGCCGCTACGCCCTCGACGCCACCTACGCGCACATCTTCACCCCCGGCCGCCGCGGCCGACTCGACGAGCGCCCGGCTGGCACCACGGTGCAGCAGGCCGTCGCGCTGAACAACGGATCGTACTCGCTGAGCGCCAACATCCTGTCGCTCACCCTCAAGGCCTCGTTCTAATCCACGCCCGGAGATGATCAGGATGTCCCGACTGACCAAGCCCGCCTGCGTGGCGGCTGCCACCTTCCTGCTTGCGCTCGCGGCCTGCGAGACCAAGACGAACATTCTCGAGCCGTCGCTGAGCGGCGGGAACGAGATGTTCCGCAGCTACGTCGCGCTCGGGAACAGCATCACGGCCGGCTTCCAGAGCAACGGCATCAACGACTCCACCCAGCGCGAGAGCTACGCACGGCTCCTCGCCCGCCAGATGGGGACACAGTACCACTACGCGTCACTCTTCGGCCGAGGGTGCACGCCGCCGATCGCGAACACCCAGACCGGGGCGCTCGTCGGCAACGCCCCGGCAGGCACCTGCGACTTGCGGACGCCGACGTCGGTGACGGACGTGCTGAACAATGTCGCCGTGCCGGGTGCGCGGGTGCTCGATCCGACGTCGGCGACGACGGTCGCGTCGAACGCGCTCACGACGTTCATCCTCGGCGGCAAGACGCAGGTGCAGCGCGCTCTCGATGCGCAGCCGACGTTCGCCACGATCTGGATCGGCAACAACGACGTGCTCCAGCCCGGGCTGTCCGGGCTCTTTCAGCCCATCGTCAGCACGCAGGCGCAGTTCGTCGCGGCGTACGACGCGATGATCTCCCAGCTGCTGACCGGCGCGCCGACGCTGAAGGGAGTGCTGATCGGCGTCGCCCAGGTGCCGAACCTGCCGACGATGGTGCGCGGGGCGCTGATCTTCGCGTCGCCCGCCGCACAGGGGGCCATCAGTGCGGGCGCCGGCAAGCCCGTGGTGGTCGACGCCAGCTGCAACGGCTCGACGTCGCTCATCAACGTCGTCTCGATCATCCAGGCCATCCGGGCCGGGACGCACCCGGCGAACATCTTCTGCGCCAAGGGCATCGCACCGGCGCCGGTCGGCGACGTCTACGTCCTCGATCCTGCCGAGCAGACGACGCTCGCCGCGGCGATCGATGCGTACAACGCGTACATCAAGGACAAGGCGGCCGCCATCGGCTTCGCCTACTACGACCCGAACGTGCTGTTCGCGGCCAAGCGCGCTAGCGGTGAGATCCCGCCGTTCCCGATGTTCAACCTGACCACCGGCACCTTCGGTCCGCTCATCTCGAACGACGGCGTGCACCCCACCGGCGCGGCGCACAGGCTGATCGCCAACGAGATCATCGCCGTCATCAACGCGAAGTACGGCACGTCGCTCGCGCCCGTGCCCTGAGTCGGTTCTTGCTCACGACGTGAAGCGGGGCGGCGACCACCAGGTCGCCGCCCCGCTTTTCCTTCCGGCACCAAGACAACGGCAGGCAAACGAGGTCGGACCCCTCGGCGTTGTCCACCCACGCCTATCTGTACGGCCCGGATGACGGACGACTCGGACCGCCGCCGGGGCCCCTCCCGCCGCCACGACGGCGACTGGAGCGACCGCCGCCGCCGGCGTTGCCGCTGCTGCCGGCGCCCGCCGGCCGGGACCCGCTTCCACCCCCGCTCCGGTTCGGGGCCGACTGTCCGGGTCGACTTCCGTTGCCCCCCGCCGCGTGCGCCGCACGCCGCTCCGCCTTCTCCTTCGCCCGCTTGCGCTCCTCCGCCTTGCGCGCGCGGATCTCGGCGATCCGCTCGGCGATCGGAACCTCGAAGCGCTGGGTCGGCTTGCTCGCGTAGTCGAAGCCCGGCACCACCACCCGCGGCAACCGCTTCCCGATCGCGCGCTCGATCTGGGTCAGATCACCCTCTTCCTCGGGCGACACGAAGGTGAAGGCATCGCCGGTGGCGTCGGCGCGCGCGGTGCGACCGACGCGGTGGATGTAATCCTCCGGCAGATGCGGCACGTCGAAGTTCACCACATGCTCCAGCTGCTCGACGTCGATGCCGCGCGCCACGATGTCCGTCGCCACCAGGCAGCGGTAGCGGCCGGACTTGAACCCCTCGAGCGCCTCCGTGCGCTGCGCCTGCGATCGGTTGCCGTGGATCTTCGCGTTCGGAATGCCCTCGGTGGCCAGGTAGTCCGCCAACCGGTTCGCGCGGTGCTTCGTGCGCGTGAACACGATCACGTTGCCGATGTCGCCTCGGCGCAGCAGCTCCACGAACAGCGCGGGCTTGAGCTCCTCCCGGACCGGATAGAGCGCCTGCCGGATCCCGACCGCCGGCGCTGCCTTGCGCTCCAGGTTGATCGTCGCCGGATTGTGCAGCAGCTCGCGGGTCAACGCCTGGATCGGCCCCGGCATGGTGGCCGAGAAGAACAGCGTCTGGCGTTTGCTGGGCAGATGCTTGAGCACGCGCTTGATGTCCGGCAGGAAGCCCATGTCGAGCATCCGGTCCGCCTCGTCGAGCACCAGCACCTCGAGGCCGCTCAGCTTCGCGTACGGCTGCTTGAAGTGATCGAGCAGGCGGCCGGGCGTGGCGATGATGACGTCCACCCCACTCCGGAAGGCGTGCTCCTGCGGCCCCATGCCGACGCCGCCGAACACCGCGGCGCCGGAGATCGGCGTGTGCACCGCGAGCTGACGCAGGTGCTCCTCGATCTGCGCCGCCAGCTCGCGGGTCGGGGTGAGGACGAGCGCGCGCGTCGTGCCGCGCGGC
The DNA here is from genome assembly GCA_013361335.1 of Gemmatimonadaceae bacterium. Taxonomy (GTDB): domain Bacteria; phylum Gemmatimonadota; class Gemmatimonadetes; order Gemmatimonadales; family Gemmatimonadaceae; genus AG11. The sequence goes on from JABFYH010000014.1 coordinate 6,263, forward strand.
TTCCCGATCAGGCGATGCAGGATCGGCAACAGAAAGGCAGCGGTCTTCCCGCTGCCGGTCATGGCGCACGCCAGCACGTCGCGCCCCTCGAGCGCCGGCGGGATGGCCTGCTCCTGGATGGGCGTCGCCCGGGTGAACCCGAGCTCCCGGGTGCCCTTCAGGAGGTCGGGGTGCAGCTTGAACGCGGCGAACGGCATATGGCGGGACGGCTGAATTATCGAATGTTGTTGCAGTCTCGCAATTTAGCGCATCGGCATGCCTGACGGCACCGGTGCCATACCCAACCCTCTGTGCGGAAAGCGTGTCTAGGGTGTGCAATGCCAGAGTCCCATCCGCGGCAGAGGCGATCCAGCACGCGACGTGACCGATCAGCAGCTCGTAGCCCGATGTCTCGCCGGTGACCGCTCGGCCGAGCGTGCGCTGTACGA
>JABFYH010000053.1 GCA_013361335.1 Gemmatimonadaceae bacterium
GATCCCGCCGGCGTGGTGGCGGCACTTCTGGGCGGCGCGTTCGTCGCGCGCGGTGCCTCGGGACATTGCCCGGTCTACCGTGCGATGGGGGTCAGCACCGGTCCGTCCGAGGCCGTCCTCGGTCCAGCGCGAGGCGACGTCACGAGCCGCGCCGCGACGGTGAACGCGCGCAAGGCGGTGAAGGTGGAGCGCGCGGTGACCATCGCCGCGGATCGCCAGACGCTGTACCGCTTCTGGCGGGACTTCGCGAACCTGCCGCGCTTCATGGAGCATCTCGTCAGCGTCCGCGTGGACTCGCCGACGCGCTCGCACTGGGTGGCCAAGGGGCCCGCGGGAACGACGGTGGAGTGGGACGCGGAGATCATCAACGAGATCGACGGCAGCCTGATCGCGTGGAAGAGCGCGCCGAACGCCGAGGTGCCGAATGCGGGCTCGGTGCACTTCTCGGACGCGCCGGGCGGTCGAGGGACGGTCGTGAAGGTGGTGATGGACGTCGAGCCGCCGGCGGGAATGCTCGGCGCGGTCGTGGCGCGGCTGTTCGGGGAGGATCCGGACCGCGAGGTGCGCGAGGACCTGCGCAAGTTCAAGCAGCTGATGGAGACCGGCGAGGTCACCACCTCGGCGCGGCGGCGCGCCGATTCCGCCTACGTCGGCGCCACTCCAACCAGGTAGACCACCCACATGCGAGCAGTCACCTGGCAGGGCACACGCAGGATGAGCGTGGAGACCGTCCCCGATCCGGAGATCGTGCAGCAGAGCGACGTCGTCGTGAAGGTGAGCGCCACGGCGATCTGCGGCTCGGACCTGCACCTCTACAACCACTACGTCACCACGATGCAGAAGGGCGACGTGCTCGGCCACGAGTTCATGGGCGAGGTGGTCGAGGTGGGGCGCGACGTGAAGCGGGTGAAGAAGGGCGACCGGGTCGTCGTGCCGTTCCCGATCGCCTGCGGCAGATGCTACTTCTGCAAGGCCGGCATCTTCGGCGCCTGCGACAACTCCAACCCGAACGGCGAGATCCCCGAGGGGCTGTACGGCGCGCAGGCGCCATCGGCGATCTTCGGCTACTCGCACATGTATGGCGGCTACTCGGGCGGGCAGGCGGAGTACGTGCGCGTGCCGTACGCGGACGTCGGACCGATCAAGGTGCCGGATGGCGTCAGCGACGAGCAGGTGCTCTTCCTCTCCGACATCCTGCCGACCGGCTGGCAGGCGGCGAAGCGCGGCGAGATCAAGGCCGGCGACACGGTGGCGGTATGGGGATGCGGGCCGGTGGGCTACTTCTCGATCCAGAGCGCGTATCTCCAGGGCGCCGACCGCGTCATCGCGATCGACCGCTTTCCCGAGCGGCTCGCGCTCGCGCGCGACGTCTGCAAGGCGGAGGTGATCAACTACGAGGAGACCGACGACCTCGTGGAGCTGCTGAAGCAGATGACCGGCGGGCGAGGCCCCGACGTGTGCATCGACGCGGTGGGGCTCGAGGCGCACGGGCACGACTTCCTGAGCCGGAGCGACCGGGTGAAGCAGACGCTCCGCCTCGAGATGGACCGGCCGACCGCGGTGCGGCAGACGATCCAGGCGGCGGCCAAGGGAGGGCGGGTGAGCATCATCGGCGTGTACGGCGGCATGATCGACAAGTTCCCCCTCGGCGCCTTCTTCGCGAAGGGGCTGCGCATGGCGGCGGGGCAGTGCGACGTGCAGCAGTTCATGCCCGACCTGCTGCAGCGTGTGCTCAACGGCGACTTCGACACGACGTCGCTCATCAGCCACCGGCTCGGGCTCGACGACGCGCCGGACGCGTATCGGATGTTCTGCAACAAGGAAGACGGCTGCACGAAGGTGGTGCTCAGGCCGTAGCGGAGCGCGCTGGCGGTCGTCGGTCCGGGGGATAAGTTGGACGCATGAGCCCCGACGACGACCGCCTCGCGGCGCTCGAGCGGCAGGTCGCCGCGCTCACGGCGGAGGTCGCACGCCTCCGCGACGCACGCCCGGTCGCGACCACGCCGCACTCGGCCCCGCTCCATCACACCGCACTCTCTCGCGCGAGCGCCGCCGCGGCCGCGGTCGGCGCGGACGACATCGAGTCGATCGTCGGTCGATACGGCACGCTGCTGCTCGGCGCCTTCGTGCTGTTGATGGGTGTGGGGGTATTGATCCAGTTCGCCGTCACGCGTGGGCTGCTCACCCCCGCGGTTCGCGTCGGCCTCGGCGCGCTCACCGCGGCCGCGGTTGGCGCCGTGGGGATCTACTTCCACCGGCGCGGCGAGGTGCGGTACGCCAATGCGCTGCTGGCGGTCGCCTTCGCGCTGACGGATCTCGTGGCGTGGGGCGCGGGGCCGAGGCTGCACCTCGTGCCGGAGCTGTGGTCGTGGGGCGCGGTGTTCGTCGTCGCCATCGCCCTGGCCGTGCTCGCGTTGCACGACGGCAGCGAGTTCCTGTTCAGCGTCGCCGTCGCGGGCGCCCTCTCCGCGCCGTTCGTCGCGGCGGACCGCATCGTCGCGCCGGACGCGATGCTCGTGTATGGCGGTGTGGTGCTGGTGGCGAGCCTCCGGGCGGTGCGCGATCCGCGGTGGGAGCGCGGGTTCCTCGTGCTGGTCGTCGGCGCCCTCGGCTACGCCCTCGTGGCGGCGAGCGTGCCGAGTCCCGCGCGGCTCTCTCCCTTCGCCATCTCGCTGTTCGGCGGAGTGTGTGCGCTCGGGGCATTGCTGCTCGCGCAATCGGAGTGGCGGAGCGGGTTGGCGCGGGCGTTTCTGGCGGTGGCGCTGGTCGGGGTGCCGGCTGGATGGGATCGCATTCCGGGGGTTCCGGGCTGGCGGACGTGGGCGGTGGCGCTGACGCTGGCGTCGGTGACGTATGCGGCGCTGGCGGTGCGGCGGCGATCGGCGCTCTGGTCGGCGAGCGCCCTCGCGCTCCCGCTGGTGTCGCTGGGGATCGCCTCGGCCTGGTCGGCGACACGGATGGCGCAGGCGGCGGTGTTCGCGCTGTGGGGCGGGTTCGCCCTCCTGGCGTGGCGTGGCGAGCGGGCGCGTGGGGAGCTCTTTCGTGGCGGGGCGCATCTGGCGGCTGGCGCCTTGCTGGTGACGGCGGCGGTCGGATGGGCACTATGGCCGAGTCCGCTCTTTCTGGTCGCCGGCTTATCGAGCGTCGGGGTCGTTGGCGCGCTGGCGGTTCGCGGGGAGACGCGTGCGCTGCCGCTCGTGGGTGTGGCCGCACCGCTCGGCGTCGCCGCGTTGGCGGCCATGGATCAGCTGGCCAGCCGCCAGGCCTATGCGTACGTCCCCTTCACGACCCGGTCGTCAGGCTCGGCGTCGTGTGTGGCGGTCGGGCTCGCGCTCGCCGGTCTGGCACTGGGCGAGGGGGAGGCGGCGTCGGCATGGGTGGCGAGCCGAGCGGTGCGGCTGGCCGTGGTGATCGGCTTCGTCATTCTGTGGGGGCGGATGGAGCTGGCGTGGGGGTGGAGCCCGGACGTCGCCGCCTTTCTCCTGATCGCCTACTACGCCGCTTGCGGGGTGGGCTCGATCCTGGCCGGCCGGCGGTTCGGCGTCGGCCTGCTGCGGCTGGCGGGTTTGGGGCTGGCCATCTATGCGGCGGTGAAGGCGATCGTGAACGCGTCGGAGATCGGCGAGCTGATGCTGAGGGTGGGTGCGTACGGGGCAGTCGGGCTGTTCTTGTTGGTCGCCGGCTACATCTATCGCGAGGCGGGGCGGCGTTCTGCCTGATCGAGGGTCCTGCGATCCTTCTCGAGACGCATCGCGAGACGGACACAGCTGGACAGGGCCTGCCAGAGCCGGATTGCTACCTCGGGATACCATCCGGCGCGTAGCACTTGCGCCACTCGCTCGGCATCCGTCTCCTGCTGCTCCGGTGACAGGGCGGACGGGTTTGGCGCTATCGTGCAGCGGCGTGGTAGCGGGCCCAGTTGAAACGGGCCCACTACCCAGCGGCGTCGCCCGGTTGACATCACCCGAATCGCGGATAAGTTTATGGGGCTACGGGTTTTTGCGATTGCCCCGTGCACTTCGGCTCACTGCGGCCGACATCATGGGCGTCCGATGGTGATGGACGGGCTCTCAGGCCGGCGGCCTCGTGCCGCTTCCGACAAGGAACGCAGGACAATCTGACGTCGAGCGCGGTTGCTCGACGCGCCTTGGGTCCCCGCTCGCGCTGCAGAGGCGAGCACACCCTGGCGAGAGCGGATGGATACCGGCCCGGATCGGGCGCCTGGTCCACCCGCGTTTGTATTTGATGAACAGCGCTTGTCCCGGCGCCGCCGACGGCGCCGAGTGACTGACACCTGACGGGTAGATATGGCACGCACAACGCCGCTCGACAATTATCGGAACATCGGCATCATGGCCCACATCGATGCCGGGAAGACGACGACGACCGAGCGCATCCTGTACTATACGGGCAAGAACTACAAGATCGGCGAGGTGCACGAAGGCGCCGCGACGATGGACTGGATGGAGCAGGAGCAGGAGCGCGGCATCACGATCACGTCGGCCGCGACGACCTGCTTCTGGCAGCGTCACGGGCAGGCCTACGACAAGGGCGTCGGGCCGGAGTACCGGATCAACATCATCGACACGCCGGGCCACGTCGACTTCACGGTCGAGGTGGAGCGGTCGCTGCGCGTGCTCGACGGCGCCGTCGCCCTGCTCGATTCCGTGGCCGGCGTCGAGCCGCAGACGGAGACGGTGTGGCGCCAGGCGGACCGCTACAAGGTCCCGCGCATGATCTTCGCCAACAAGATGGACCGCGTCGGCGCGAACTTCGACCGCTGCATGACGATGATCAAGGATCGTCTGAGCAAGCGGGCGTTCGCGCTGCAGCTTCCTGTCGGATCCGGAGAACTGTTCACGGGACACATCGACGTCATCGAGCGCAAGCAGTACATCTTCGACGAGGCCAGCCTCGGCAAGACGTTCACCGTCGTGGAGGTCCCGGAGGAGTACAAGGACGCGGTCGAGGCGGCGCGCCACGAGGCGATCGAGGCGGCGGTCGAGCACGACGACGCGATGATGGAGAAGTACCTCGGCGGCGAGGAGCTGACCGTCGACGAGATCCGGAGCGCCATCCGCAAGGCGACGATCGCGATGGAGTTCATCCCGGTGCTCTGCGGCGCCTCGTTCAAGAACAAGGGCGTGCAGGCGCTGCTCGACGCGGTGATCGACTACCTGCCGGCGCCGATCGAGATCAAGGCGATCACGGGGCACCTGCCGCACCACGACGAGCACTTCGAGGAGCGGCCGGTGGCGGACGAGGCGCCGTTCGCGGCGCTGGCGTTCAAGATCGCGACGGATCCGTTCGTCGGAAAGCTGACCTTCTTCCGCGTCTACTCCGGCGTGCTGAAGTCCGGGTCCTACGTCTACAACGCGACGAAGGACAAGCGCGAGCGCATCGGGCGGCTGCTGCAGATGCACGCGAACAAGCGCGACGAGATCGAGGAGGTGCGGGCGGGCGACATCGCCGCGGCGATCGGGCTCAAGGAGACGCGCACCGGGGACACGATGTGCGACGACGCGCATCCGATCATCCTCGAGGCGATGAAGTTCCCGAACCCCGTCATCGACGTCGCCATCGAGCCGAAGACGAAGGCCGACCAGGACAAGCTGGCGATCGCCCTCAACAAGCTCTCGGAAGAGGATCCGACCTTCCGCGTGCACTCGGACCCGGAGACGTCGCAGACGATCATCTCGGGGATGGGCGAGCTGCACCTGGAGATCATCGTCGACCGCATGATGCGCGAGTTCAAGGTCGATGCGAATGTGGGCCGCCCGCAGGTGGCCTACCGCGAGACGATCAAGAAGCGCGTCGAGAAGGTCGAGGGGAAGTTCATCCGCCAGTCGGGCGGCAAGGGCCAGTACGGGCACTGCGTGATCAACATGCAGCCGTCCGAGCCGGGCCAGGGCTTCGTGTTCGAGGACAAGATCGTCGGCGGCGTGATCCCGCGTGAGTACATCGGCCCCATCGAGCAGGGGATCAAGGAAGCGCTCGAGAACGGTGTGCTGGCTGGCTATCCGATGGTCGACGTGAAGGTCGAGCTGATCTATGGCTCCTATCACGACGTCGACTCCAGCGAGATGGCGTTCAAGATCGCCGGCTCGATGGCGTTCAAGGAGGCGGCCAAGAAGGCGCAGCCGGTCATCCTCGAGCCGATGATGAACGTCGAGGTGGTCGTGCCCGAGGCGTACATGGGCGACGTGCTCGGCGATCTCTCGTCGCGCCGCGGCAAGATCGGCGGGATGACGCAGCGCGGCGAGGCGCAGGTGATCGCGTCCACCGTGCCGCTCTCCGAGATGTTCGGGTACTCGACCAAGCTGCGGTCGATGTCACAGGGCCGCGCGGTCTACTCGATGGAGTTCGCGCATTACGAGGAAGTGCCGAAGAGCAAGGCGGAAGAGATCATCTCGAAGGTGAAGCCGTCGTGAAGCGGTGAGACGGTGAGACAGTGAGACGGTGGCCAGGCACGACGGGCCCATCTCACCTCGCCACCGTCTTACCGTCATACCGTCATACCAGTAGACAGACCTCTCTTTTCTCGAGATACGGATAATGGCCAAGGCAAAGTTCGAGCGGACGAAGCCGCATGTGAACGTGGGGACGATCGGGCACGTCGATCATGGGAAGACGACGTTGAC
>JABFYH010000201.1 GCA_013361335.1 Gemmatimonadaceae bacterium
ACCGCATCCCGAAATTCAATCCCTCACGCTCGAGGAGATCGGCGATCTCCTGGAGCGACTTCTTGCCGAAGTTCTTGACCTGCAGGATCTGGCTCTCCGTCTGGCGCACGAGATCCCCAAGGCTTCTGATGTTGGAGTTCTTGAGCGAGTTGACCGAGCGGACGGACAGCTCGAGATCGTCGATCGGGGTCTTGAGCAGCCCCTGCATCCGGGCGCCGTCGGTGCCGGCGCCGTCCGACATGCCCCCCGCCACCGGGGCGGAGCTATGCGAGCCGAACTCGACGAAGTACTGGAAGTGCGTCTGCGCGAGGGCCGCGGCGTAGCTCACCGCCTCCTCGGGGGTGATCGTGCCGTTCGTCTCGACGGTCAGCGTGAGCCGGTCGTAGTCGGTGCGCTGGCCGACGCGGGTCTCGGCGACCGAGAAGTTCGCGCGGCGGACGGGGTTGTAGATCGAGTCGATGCGCACGAGGTCGACGGGGAGTCCCCGGTCGAGCGGGTGCTGGTCGGACTCGATGTAGCCGCGGCCCTTGTTGACGTAGAGCTCGATGTTGAGGTCGCGGTCGTCCTGGAGGGTCAGGATATGGTGCGACGGGTCGACGACGCGGACGCCGCTCACCGGCGTGACATCGCCGGCGGTGACGGCGCCGACGCCGCTCTTCCGGACGTGCAGCACGGCGTTCTCGACGTCTTCGGCGAGGGTCAGCGTCAGCGTCTTGAGGTTGCCGATGATCTGGTGGACGTCCTCGACCACGCCGGGGATCGTCTGGTGCTCGTGGACGACGCCGTCGATGCGCACGCCCCACACGGCCGCGCCGCGGAGCGACGAGAGCAGCATGCGACGCATCGCGTTGCCGAGCGTGTGGCCGAAGCCGCGCTCGAGCGGCTGGAGTCGGAACTCGGCGACGTTGGGGTTGTCCTCGCGCTTGGTCGCTTCGACCAGCTGCGGACGGACGAGCCCGCGGAGATCAATCGTGGAAGCCATGGGTACGGTCCTGAGTTACCGGGTCATTCCGGCATGCAACGGCCGGAAACGCTCTGCCTCGCCCCCAACGCGCGGCAGACTCGTAGAGGGGTTGGGGCCCCGACCTGCTGGTGAGACGGTGAGACGGTGAGACGGTGAGACGGTGAGACGGTTGGGCGGCAGGCCGTTTCACCGTCTCACTGTCGTACCGTCTCACGCTCTTACTTGGAGTACAGCTCGACGACCAGCTGTTCCTGGGCGGCGATCGGGATGCTCGTGCGGGCGGGCTTCTCGAGCACGCGGCCGCTGAACGTCTCCTTGTCCACCGCGATCCACGAGAGCGGGGCGCCGCGCGACGACTGATCCATCGACGTCAGCACCGACACCTGCTCGCGCGACTTCACGCGCATGCGGACTTCCATCCCCGGCGCCACGTGGAAGCTCGGGATGTCGACGTTCTTCTGGTTCACCTCGATGTGCCGGTGCCGGATGAGCTGCCGCGCCGCCTTGCGGCTCGAGGCGAATCCCATGCGGTACACGACGTTGTCCAGGCGCGTCTCGAGCGCGGCCAGCAGGTTGTGGCCCGTGATGCCGGGCTGCGTGCTGACCTTCTCGAAGGTGTTGCGGAACTGCTTCTCGCTCACGCCGTAGATGCGCTTGATCTTCTGCTTCTCACGGAGCTGCTTGGAGAACTCCGACGCCTTGCGGCGGCGGGCCGTCGCCTGGCCATGCTGGCCGGGCGCATACGGACGGCGCTCGACCGGGCACTTCTCGGTGAAGCACTTGGTGCCCTTGAGGAAGAGCTTCGTCCCCTCGCGCCGGCACTGGCGGCAGCTCGGACCTGTATAGCGACCCATCTCAGACTCTCCGACGCTTCGGGGGACGGCAGCCGTTGTGCGGGATCGGCGTCACGTCCTTGATCGACTTCACCTGCAGCCCCGCCGCGGCGAGCGCCTGGATGGCCGACTCGCGGCCGCTGCCCGGGCCCTGCACGCGCACATGCACCCGCTTCACCCCGGCCGTCAACGCCTCGCGCGCACACTGCTCGGCCGCCACGGTGGCGGCGAACGGCGTGCTCTTCTTGGAGCCCTTGAAGCCGGCCTTGCCCGACGACCCCCACGCGATCGCATTGCCGCGCGGATCGGTGATCGTCACGGTCGTATTGTTGAAGGTCGCGTTGACGTGGGCCACGCCCTCCGCCTCCACCACCCGCTTGGTCTTTTTCCCAGTGGCCATACGTTACTTGGTTACCTTCTTCTTGCCGGCGATCGCGCGACGCGGACCCTTCTTCGTGCGCGCATTGGTGTGCGTCCGCTGACCGCGCACCGGCAGCCCACGGCGGTGGCGAATGCCACGGTACGATCCGATGTCCATCAGTCGCTTGATGTTCATCGCGACCTCCGTCCGCAGCGCCCCCTCGACCCGATAATCCTTCTCGATCACGGCGCGCAGCTTCTGCACGTCGGCATCCGAGAGATCCCGGATCCGCAGGTTCGCGTCGATCCCGGACTTTTCCATGATCTCCACGGCGGACGCCCGTCCGATCCCGAAGATGTACGTCAACCCGATCTCGACCTTCTTGTCCTTCGGGAGATCGATGCCAGAAATACGCGCCATGTGTCTATCAGCCCTGACGCTGCTTGTGCTTGGGATTGCGCTTGCAGATGATGCGAGTCACGCCGTTGCGCTTGACAACCTTGCAATGCTCGCAGATCGGCTTCACGCTGCTGCGGACTTTCACAGGACCACCATCGATGCAAAACGTGAGATTTTCCGACTGAGACACGTAGGATAACCGGGGCGGGACGTGCACGCAACCCCGCATGAGACCGCGAGTTCTGCGCACCACGACCCCCACGGTTTCATCGATGCGGCGACGACCGGCGACCCGCGCTCAGGACCCCGACGCGAGCTCCGTCAACACGGTCTGCATCGCCCGCTGCGGATTGGCCGCCGCCGTCACCGCGCGCCCGAGAATCAGATACCGCGCCCCCGCCGCCTGGGCCGCCGCCGGCGTCATCACCCGCCGCTGATCGTGCGCCGACCCGCCCGCCAGCCGGATCCCCGGAACCAGCAGCGCCAGCCGCTCGCCATGCACCGCGCGCACCGCCGCCGCCTCCGCCCCGCTGCACACGATCCCATGCAGCCCCGCATCGGCCGCGTCCGCCGCCAGGCGCAACACCTCCCGCTCGACGACCGTGCTCCCGACGTCCCGTCCCCACGCCGCGCCCAGCGACGCGCCGTCGAACGAGGTCAGCACCGTCACGGCGAGAAGATCACAGGCGGTCCCGCTCCCCCGCGCGGCCGCCCCCTGGGCCGCCTCCTGCGCCGCCTCCAGCATCCCCCGCCCACCGGAGGCGTGCACCGTCAGCAGCCGAACGCCGAGCGCCGCCGCGCTCCGCACCGCGCCGGCGACGGTATTGGGAATGTCGTGGAGCTTGAGGTCGAGAAAGACGTCCGCACCGAGCTCGTCCTGGAGCGCGTGCACCACCGCCGGCCCGGCCGCCGTGAAGAGCTCGCTTCCCACCTTGTAAAAGCGGCAGCTCGGCCCCAAGGTGCGCGCCAAAGTCAGCGCCTCGGCCGCCGTGGCGACGTCGAGCGCAACGATCGGGATCGCCCGCCCCCCGCTGGGCCGGTCGATCACGTCGCGACCTCCAGCGAGCCGACGAGCTCGCGCAGATCGCTCACCCGGTGGCGCGCGCACCAGCGCCCCAGATCCCGCACGACCCGCTCCGGGGCGCGCGGATCGCGCAGCGTCGCGGTCCCGATCCCGACCAGGCTCGCCCCCGCCAGGATGTACTGGAGCGCGTCCTCGGCCGACCGCACGCCGCCGACGCCGAGCAGCGGAACGGAGACCGCGCGGTGCACCTTCCAGGTCGCGAGCACACCCACCGGCAGCAGCGCGGCGCCACTCACCCCGCCGGTGCCGAAGCCGAGCGCCGGCCGGCGCCGCTCGACGTCGATCACGAGCCCGGGGATGGTGTTCACGAGCGTCAATGCGTCCGCGCCCGCGTCGACGGCGATCCCCGCGCTCCGCGCGATGTCGGGCAGCGTGGGCGACAGCTTCACGAACAGCGGGCGGCGAGTGGCCCGACGCGCCTGGCGAATCACCTCGGCCAGCGCGGCCGGATCGGCGCCGAACTCCGCCCCGCCCTTCTTCACGTTCGGGCAGCTCACGTTGAGCTCGTAGCCGTCGAGGGCCCCGACGGCGGTGGTGCCAAGCGAATCCTCGAGGCGCTCGATCACGCCGCCGAACTCCTCGACCGTGAAGCCGACGACGTTCGCGATCTTTCGCACGGTGGGCAGCGCGGTCGCGAGCCAGGGCAGATGATCGCGGCGCACCCCGTCGACCCCAGGATTCGCGAGCCCGACGGCGTTGATCATCCCGCCGTCGAACTCCGCGACGCGCGGCGCGGGGGCGCCGGCCCGCGGCTCGGCGCTCACCGCCTTGGTGACGAGCCCTCCGAGGGCGGGGAGCTTCACGACCTCCGCCAGCTCCCGACCGTAGGCAGCGGTCCCGGCCGCCAGCACGACAGGATTCTGGAAGTCGAGGCCGGCCACCTGCACCGCGAGCGCGGAGCGGCCGCCGCTCGTCACCGCGGTCCCAGGCCTCCGCTGGAGGACGACGACGTCGGGAGCGACGAGACCCGACGCTCGTACCGCTGCAGGTACTCGACGACGGCGTCGGCCACGGCCGCCGAAAGCTCGTCGACGCGGGCGGGGTCCGTCATGTACGCCGCGTCCGCCGGGTTGGTGCCGAAGCCGATCTCCACGAGCACGGCCGGCATGAACGCCGTGACGAGCACGCGGAATCCCGCCTGCTTCACGCCGCGGTTCGCTCCCGGATGAACGCGGCCGATGCGACGCTGAATCAGCTCCGCCAGCTCGTTGGATTCACGCAGGTGCTCGTTCTGCGCCATGTCGTTGAGGACGAAGCTGAGCGGGTCGCCCGCACGAGCCCCGGAGCGCGTCTCGAACTTCACGACCTCGTTCTCCATCTCCTCGACGCGCCGGGCGTCTTCGGTCTTCGCCTCCGCGAGGAAGTACGTCTCGAAGCCGCGGGAGGCGCCGGGATCCTTCCAGTTGGGGTTGGCCGCGTTGACGTGGATGCTCACGAACAGGTCGGCGTGCGCGTCGTTGGCGATGCGGCCGCGGTCGGAGAGGGCGATCAGCGTATCGGTCGTCCGCGTGTACTTCACGTCGATGCCGCGGCGGCCCAGCGCCGAACCGACCCGCTTGGCGACGGCGAGCGTCACCATCTTCTCGGCGATCTGGGGGCCGCCGCCGATCGGACCGTGCATCCCGCCGTCGGGACCGCCGTGGCCGGCGTCGACGACGACGAGCTTCCGGGAGTGCAGCGGGCCTAGGCCGGCGCGGGAGGAGACCAGGCTGCCGTCATCGTTCTGGCCGCGCCGCGCGTCGCCCGCCTGGACGACGGACTTCGTGCGGCTCGTCGGCGCCACGGCGGCCGATTCCCGGTCGCCGAACTTCGTGCCCGAGGAGAAGGCGCGGAGCTCGAAGCGCTCCGGATCCCAGATCAGGTTGTTGACGACGCGCGGCACGATCTCGACGACCAGCTGCAACGGGACGAGCAGCGCGCCCTTGCGAACCATCGGGGGGGCGGCGAGCTGGTAGCTCTCTTCGCCGACGCGCGCGAGCCGGCTGCCGGTCTCGACCTCGATGGCAGTGCCGCTGACGATCACCATCCAGCGCGCGCCCATGAGGTGCGAGACGGTGACGGGGACGACGGGGCGCAGCGCATCGGCGCGGAGCATCGGTCCGTCGGGGCTGTCGACGAGCGCGACGGAGACGGACCGGCTCGCGTCCTTGACGACGAGCGCACGGTCGGGGCCCGCAGCGGGGAGCGCGGCGGTGGAGATCTGCAGCGCCGCGAGCAGGAGGCGGATCATCGGGTGCGCACCGCGCGCGCGATCTCGCGGTCGGCGTCGCGCGCCTTCGCGTCTTCGCGCTTGTCGTGCTGCTTCTTCCCCTTGCCCAGTGCGATCGCCACCTTCGCGATGCCTCGTTTGAAGTACAGCTCGAGCGGGATGAGGGTCAATCCCTGTCGCTCGATCGCCCCAATGAGACGCGTGATCTCCCGCTTGTGCAACAACAGCTTGCGCGTGCGCGTCGGCTCGTGGTTGTTGTAGCTCGCGCGCTCGTACACGGAGATGTGGAGGTTGATCAGGTAGATCTCCCCGTCGCGGACGATGCCGTAGGCGTCGGAGAGGTTGGCCTTGCCGTCGCGGAGCGACTTGACCTCGCTCCCGGTGAGCACGAGCCCGGCTTCCCAGGTATCGATGATGGTGTAGTCGTGCCGCGCGCGCCGGTTCCTGGCGATCGACTCGATCTCGGGCTTTTCAGCGGGCTTCGACATGGGGGAGGGAGCGCGGCGCGCGATGGATTTCCGTGGCTGCGAGCCAGCCATGCAACATAGGGAGGGCACGCTGGAGCAGCAACGCGATGCGTTGACTTGGGCTGGCGAGCGCGATTAATTTCGCTTGTTGTCCCGGCGTGCCCGCACGCCCGACGCTCGGGTGGTGGAACTGGTAGACACGCAGGTCTCAGAAGCCTGTGCCTTCACCGGCGTGGGGGTTCAAGTCCCCCCTCGAGCACTGAACACGACGAAGCGCCTCCGACCTGGAGGCGCTTCTTGTT
>JABFYH010000115.1 GCA_013361335.1 Gemmatimonadaceae bacterium
CGACTGGTTCCTGCCGCGGCTCGGCGGGATCGAGCTGCACTTGCGCGATCTGGCGCTCGCGCTGCGGGCGCGGGGCGTCGACGCGCGGGTCGTCACGACGACGCGAGGGCCCGATCTGGTGGACGGCGTCCCCGTGCACCGCGTGCGCGCCGCGCTGTCTCCTGTCGGCGGGTTCGCCTTCACCCCCGCCGGCCTCGGGCGCCTGGGTAGGATGCTCGACGCCGAGGGGTTCGACGTCATACATGCGCACGCGAGCGTCGTGTCGCCGGTGGCGTACACCGGCGCGCTCGCCGGCGTGCGGATGGGGCTCCCGACGGTCCTGACTTTCCACTCCATGCTCCACCGGAGCGCGCTGCTGCTCGGCGCCAGCGAATCGCTGTTCGGGTGGATGGCCGATCGCATCGTGTTGAGTGCGGTGAGCAGCGTCGTCGCGTCGCAGGCCGTGCGGTGGCTGCCCGGGGCGGCGGTGGCGATTTTGCCGAACGGCATCAACACGGCCTTCTGGCGCGACGGCATCGCACCGCGATCGCCCGGCAATGGCGGCGAGGTGACCGTCGTCTCGGCGATGCGGTTGTCGCGCAAGAAGCGGCCGACGACCCTCCTCCGCGCCTTTGCCGCCGCGAGGCGGTTCGTGGGCGATGCACCGTCGATGCGGCTCGTGATCGCGGGCGACGGCCCCGATCGTGTCGCGCTCGCGCGAGAAGCGATGGGGCTCGGCATCGGCGATCGGGTCGAGCTTCCCGGGCAGCTCAGCCGAGCTGCATTGCGGGAGCTCTATCAGCGTGCAGACATCTTCGTGCTGCCCAGCGAGCGCGAGTCGTTCGGCATCGCCGCGCTGGAGGCGCGGGCCGCCGGCCTGCCGGTGATTGCCATGCTGGAAAGCGGCGCGCGCGACTTCGTGCGCCAGGGCGTGGATGGTCTGCTCGCGCGCGGCGCGCGTGATCTCGCGCGGGCGATCGGGCGCCTCGCCGTGGACGGGCCCTTTCGTGAATACGTCGCGCGCCACAACGCCTCGGTGCCGCCACCCTACGACTGGGCGGAGGTGGCGGCGCTGCACGAGCGGATCTACGTGGCGGCGGGCGAGCTCCCCGCCGTGGCGCGCCGGGTGAGCCACCAGTAGCCAGGCAGCGCGAGCGCACCGAAGTAGCAGGCGTGCTGCACCAGCGCGATGCCGAGCGCGCGCTCCGGTGGGACGCCCAGATAGGAGTAGGCGAGCACCACCGCCGCCTCGTACACGCCGAGGTTGCCCGGCACGAGCGGAAGCAGCGCCGCGAGGTTGACGGCGGCGAGGACGAGCAGCGCACTGACCGGCGGCAGCGCGACGCCGAAGGCGTGCTGGACACAGAGGATCGCCACCACCTCGGCGAGCTTCTTCGCGAGCGCGAGGCCGAGGGCCGCACTGCTGCGAGAGGGCGAGCGGACCGGAGCCAGGGCGGTGCCGGCTGTTACGCCAGCCCGGACCAGGCGCGGCGGAAGCGATCGCCCCAACGCAGAGCTGCCGAGATGGCGCGCGTACCACGCCGCCCCGGCGACGATGAGCACGAGCAGGCCCACTCCGGCGGCGAGACCCTGCGCGCCGCGGGTCATCCAGGTCGGCAGGGTGACGGAAGCCGCCGCTCCCGCCAGCACGCAGAGCTTCGCGACGCCGACGAACAGCTGGTCCATCGCCAGCACCGAGAGGGCGCCCGCTCGACTCAGCGCGGCCTCGCTGACGAGGAAGTAGACCCCGGCGGCTTCACCGACGAGGAGGGGCGTGGTGTTCAGCACCGTGGAGGTCATCGCCACGACGCCGAGCATCGTCGCGAGCGAGGGGCGCGGCGTGCCGGATGCGAGCACCCGCCATTGCACCGCCCAGAGGGGAAGGATGGCAGCGAAGCAGAGCACGGCGAGCGCGATCCACGCCGGCCGAGCGACGGCGAGCTCGGCGACGACGTGCGCGACGCTCAACTGCCGGATGGCGACGACGGCGAGCGCGGCCACTGCTGCGCCGGCGATCAGGCGGCGTGTGCGCCGGCTCGGCGCGGCCGCCGGCGTCACGCCGCGGCCGCGGTGCGCGCCTCGAGCTCGCGCATCGTGACGAAGCTGGCGCCGGCGCGCTCGAAGAGCGTGATCACGTCGCGCAGACACCGGAGCGCCACCGGGCCGGTGCGGAAGCGGCAGTCGTAACGCAGATCCTCGTGCGTGAGATCGACGAACTCCCACGGATGCACGAAGAGCACGACGGGATCCGCGAGGGCGAGCAGCCAGGGGTTGCGGACGAGGGCGGGGAGCCGCAGCACCGACGAGGTCATCGACGCCGGGATGCGCGTGAGCGTCGTCGGTACGCGCGGGGCGTGGTAGGAGCGCTTGTATTTCGCGAGCGACGAGTCGAGGGTGAACCCCGCCTCCTCGAGCAGACGCACGTAGCGTTCGGGGAAGCGGAGGTACGGCGCGCGAAAGGAAGTCACCGGCGCGAAGGTCCGCAGCAGCCGCGCGGAGTCCGCGATCTCCCGGCGCGCGGTGGCCTCGTCGAGCTCGTCGAAGGCGGCGTGGGACACGCCATGGCACCCGAGCTCATGGCCGTCGCGCACGAGGGCGCGGACCGCATCGGGGTAGCGCGCCGCGACGTCGCCGGTCGTGAAGTACGTCGCGCGCACCCCGTGCTCGGCGAAGAGCGCGAGGAGTGCAGGGGCGCCCTGCTCGATGCCGCGAAAGGTCGTGTTCAGGTACGGCGGGCAGTCCGGCTCGAAATCGACGGTGAGGCAGACGCGTGGCACGGCGGGAAGGACGGAGGAGGTGGGCCCTGCTGGATTCGAACCAGCGACCGTCAGATTATGAGTCCGCTGCTCTAACCACCTGAGCTAAGGGCCCGTGGCCGCGCCGTCGCGGCGCAGCGTCCGGAAAGGTACGCGGCGCGGCGCCACATTTCCAACTGGCGCCGGGCACTGTGCGTCGGCGTGGTGACCGGTCAGATTTGAGCGATGATTGCTGTCGTGACCGGCTCGACGGGCTTCATCGGCTCGCATCTCGTGGACGCGCTGCTCGCTCGTGGCGACACGGTGCGGGCGCTGGTCCGCCCCGAGACGCCCATCGCGGCGCGCGACCCTCGCGTCGAACAGTTCGAGGCGGACCTGCTCGACGACCGGTCCGTGCGCGACTCGCGGGTGTGGGAGGGGGTGTCGCAGGTCTTTCATCTCGCCGGGGTGACGCGCGGGCGCACGCTCGCCCAGTTCCGCGCCGGCAACGTGTTTCCGACGGCGAACGTGCTCGCCGCGCTCGCGGCGCGACCGGGAAAGCGTCCGCACGTCGTGCTCGTCTCGTCGCAGGCGGCGGCGGGGCCGGCGTCGGCGCCCGACATGCCGCTGCGTGAGACCGACCGCCCGGTGCCGGTGGAAGCGTACGGCCGGAGCAAGCTGCAGGCGGAACAGGCGGTCGCGCGGTATCGTGACGACCTGCCGATCACGATCGTGCGTCCCGCCGCGGTCTATGGTCCGCGCGACCGCGACTTCCTGGCGGCATTCAAGCAGGCCAGCCGACGCGTCGCGCTGCATGCGGTGCCGCGGGATCATGCCTTCTCGGTGATCTACGTGTCCGACCTGGTGGCCGCGCTGCTCAAGGCCGCCGCGCTGCCGGTCACCGCGGGGCGCACGTACTTCGTCGCTGCGGAGGCGCCGATCACCTGGCAGCAGCTCTACGACGAGGTGGCCGCCGCCGCGGGTCGCCGCCCGATTCAGCTGCAGGTGCCGCGCTCCGCCGTGCGCGTCGCGGCGCACGCCGGCGACCTGCTGAGCACCTTCACGGGGCGCTCCACACTGCTCAACCGCAACAAGGCGGCGCTCGCCCGGCCCAGGTGGTGGCTGTGCGATGCGTCACGCGCCCGCGCGGATCTCGAGTGGGATGCGACCGTGCCCCTGCAGGTTGGCGTGCGCGAGACATATAATTGGTACGTCGACGCCGGGTGGCTCCGTCCGCCGAAGCCCGAACCCACCGAGCGACCGCTGGAGGAACCGAAGGCGTGAGCGAAGGAGAGCTGTTGCGGGACGACGCTCGCGCCGCGGGCGTGCAGACGCTGGTGGACCTGCTCGAGTATCGAGCCGCGCGCCAACCGTCGCACGTCGTCTTCCGCTTCATCAACAGCGACGGCGGCGAGGAGGCGGGACTCACCTTCGCCGCGCTCCAGCGGCGCGCGCGCGCGATCGCGGTGCATCTCGCCGAGCACGTGATCCCGGGCGATCGCGTCGTGCTGCTCGTCCCTCCGGGACTCGAGTACGTGGCCGCCTTCTTCGGCTGCCTGTACGCCGGGGTCATCGCGGTGCCGGCGTATCCGCCCAACCCCCGCCGGGCCGACCCGCGCGTGGCGCGGATCGTGGCCGACTGCGGCGCGCGCATCGCGCTCGTCTCCGACGCGTTCATGGCGCGCCTCGACGGCTGGCTCGCGCTCACGCCCGATCTGAGCGCGCTCACCTGGCTCGACGCCGGCCGGCTCGCCGATGGGGACGCGACTGCGTGGCGCGCGCCGTCGTTGACCGGCCGCGCGCTCGCGATGCTGCAGTACACCTCGGGGTCCACGGGTGACCCACGCGGCGTGATGCTCTCGCACGCCAACCTGCTGCACAACTCCGCCGTCATCCATCGGGTGTCGGCGCATCGGACGCACGACAACGGGGTGTTCTGGCTGCCGCCCTTTCACGACATGGGGTTGATCGGCGGCATCCTCCAGCCGATCTACGCCGGGCTCTCCGCCGCGCTCATGGCGCCCGCCACCTTTCTTCAGCGACCGCTGCGCTGGCTTGAGGCGATGGCGCGGTACCGCGCGACGACGAGCGGTGCCCCGAACTTCGCCTACGACCTGTGCGTCGAGCGCATCGGCGAGGCCGAGCGCGGGACGCTGGACCTGTCGCACTGGCGCACGTCGTTCAACGGCGCCGAGCCGATTCGTGCCGACACGATCGAGCGCTTCTCGCAGGCCTTCGCCGCGAGCGGCTTGCGCCGCGACGTGATCCTGCCCTGCTACGGCCTGGCGGAGGGCACGCTGCTCGTGTCAGGGGGACCGGCGGAGCGAGCCCCGCTGATCGTGCCCGCCGACCGTCGCAGCCTGGAGTCCGGCGAGCTTCGCGCCCCCGACACGCCCGGCGCGAGCGCGATGACGCTCGTCGCGTCGGGTGAGCCGATCGCCGAGCAGACGGTGGCCATCGTCGATCCGGATACGGGAACGCGGTGCGGCAGCAACGAGATCGGCGAGATCTGGGTCGCCGGCCCCAGCGTCGCCGTGGGCTACTGGGAACGGCCGGAGGCGAGCGCCGCCACCTTCCACGCGCGCCTCGCCGGCTCCGGCCAGTCGTTCCTGCGCACCGGCGATCTCGGCGTCCTGATGCGGGGCCAGCTCATCGTCACCGGCCGACTGAAGGATCTCGTCATCCTCGACGGGCGAAACTACTACCCGCACGACATCGAGGTCGCCGCGGAGCGCAGCCATCCCGCGCTGCGTCCAGGCTTCACGGCGGCGTTCGGCGTTGCGGGCGACGGGCGCGAGCGACTCGTGCTCGTGGCCGAGGCGGCGCGCCAGCACAAGCCGGAGTCGGACAGCGCGCTCTTCCAGGCCATCCGCACCGAGCTGGCGGGCACGATCGGCGTCGTGCCGGACGAGATCGTGTTGATCCGGCAGAACACCATCCCGCGCACCTCGAGCGGCAAGATCCAGCGGCGCGCCTGCCGCGCCGCGTATCTCGGCGACGCGCTCGACGTCGTGGGCCGGTGGAAGATGCGGGGCAGCGACCTCGTGGCGCCGAACGACGCCATCACCGCCTTCGTGATCGACTGGGTGCGCGAAGAGCTCCAGGTCGATCCGGCGCGTCTCGATCCGCGCACGAAGTTGCGCGAGCTCGGCCTCGATTCGCTCGCCGTGACGCGCCTGATGGTGGCGCTCGAGGGGCGGTTCGGCCGGCGCATCGACCCGGCGCAGCTCTGGGAGCAGCCCGACATCGAGGCGCTGGCGCGCCACCTCGCCTCGCTCGACGGGCGCGGCACGCCGATGATGCCGGCGCGCGTCGCCGAGCGCCCGAGCTACGGACCGCCCTCGGCGGCGAGCACCGACGTGGCGCAATGGGGCGAGTACCGCACGCTCCGCAGCCGCCTCGACGCGCTCGCCGACCACGGCATCGCGAGCCCCTTCTTTCACGTGCACGAGGGGGTGACGGGCAGTGAGGCGGTCGTCGACGGCCGCACGCTGATCAACTTCGCGAACTACAACTACCTCGGCCTGTCCGGCGATGCGGACGTCACCTGCGCGGCGCAGGACGCGGTGGCGCGCTGGGGCAGCTCGGTCTCGGCGAGCCGCGTCGTGTCCGGCGAGCGGCCGGTACACCGCGAGCTGGAGCGCGAGATCGCCCGCTTCGTCGGCGCGGAGGACGCGGTCGTCTACATCGGCGGCGTGCCGGCGAACGTGTCCACCATCTCGCACCTCCTCGGCCCCGAGGACGTCGTGCTCTGCGATCAGCTCGTGCACAACAGCGCGATGCAGGGGGCGGAGTTCTCGGGCGCACGCCGGCTGGTGTTTCCGCACAACGACTGGGCGTCGCTCGACGCGATGCTGACACGGGTTCGCGGCCAGCACCGCCGCGCACTCGTCGTCATCGAGGGAGTGTACAGCGCCGACGGCGACATCCCGGATCTCGGGCGGTTCGTCGAGGTCAAGGAGCGGCACCATGCGATGCTGATGGTCGACGAGGCGCACTCGATCGGCGTGCTGGGCGCGACGGGGCGGGGCATCGCCGAGCATGCCGGGGTCGATCCGCGCCGGGTCGAGATCTGGATGGGCACACTGAGCAAGTCCCTCGCGAGCTGCGGCGGCTACATCGCCGGAAGCCGCGCCCTCGTGGAATACCTGAAGTACACGTCGCCCGGATTCGTCTACAGCGTCGGCATCCCGCCCAGCAACGCGGCCGCGGCGCTCGCCGCGCTCCGCAAGCTCGAGGCGGAGCCGGAGCGGGTGGTGCGCCTGCACGAACGCGCGGCGCGGTTCCTGGCGCTCTGCCGCCGCGCGGGGCTCGACACCGGCGCGAGCGGGGGGACACCGGTGATCCCCGTGATCGTCGGCGATTCACTGCGTGCCGCACGCCTGTCGGCGCTGCTCTTCGAGCGCGGGATCAACGTGCAGCCCATGGTCGCCCCGGCGGTGCCCGAGCATCTCGCCCGCCTGCGCTTCTTCATCGCGGCGACGCACACCGACGAGCAGCTCGCGACGACGGTGACGACGCTGGTCGAGGCGCTCGCCGAGACGGAGCCGGACGCCGTCGACGTCGGGCGGACGGCGCAGGCGGTGCCGGCATGAGCGGTGCCGCAGTCCGCTGGACCGTCGTCGACTGGCCGGCGACGGAGGTCTCCGCACGCCTCGCGACCCATGATGCCGTGATCTGCGCGGCGCCGCTGCATGCGACGGACGCCGAGGTGGCGCGCATGCTCCCGGTACTGTGCACGCGCGAGCGGGACCGGTTCGCGGGCTACACCAACGACGTCGTGGCGCGACGATTCGCGATGGGACGGGCGCTGCTGCGCGAGATCGTCGGCTGCGCGCTCGGCATCGCACCGGATGCGGTCACCCTGCACGAGGGGGTCCACGGCAAGCCGGTGCTGGCCGGCGCGCTGATGAGCCGCCCGCTCTGGTTCAGCGTCGCGCACTGCGAAGACCTGTTGCTGGTGGCGCTGAGCCGGACGTCGGACGTCGGCGTGGACCTCGAACGGGCACGCTCGATCGAGCAATGGGAGCGCGTGGCGGACCGGGTGCTGGCGCCGGTCGAGCGGGCGCAGCTTCAGCTGGCGGTGGACCGCGGCGAGGAGTCGGGGCGCGCCTTCCTGCGCTGCTGGTGTCGGGTGGAAGCGGAGCTCAAGGCGATCGGCTGCGGGATCGTCGGCCTCGAGGATCATCGCGCGGGCCGACGTCCGCTTGGTCTGCGGGTGGTGGACCTGGATCCCCTGCCGCTGCCGGCGTCGATCGCCGCCGCGGGCGTGCGCTATCAGGCGGCGCTGGCGCTCTGCGCGCCGGGGCTGGAGAGCGCACGCCAGAGGGTGCTCGCCAGTCCCCAGGCGGCGAGGCCGACGATTCCACCGGCCAGGGCATCCACGGCGTAGTGGAATCCGCCGTACACCGTCCCCAGCGCGAGACCGCAGGTCAGCAGCGCGATCACCACGCCGAGACGGCGCTGGAAGCGCAACGCGCAGAGCGACGCGACCACGGACGCCGCGACGTGTGACGACGGAAAGGCTGTCCCGCGCGACGAGCCCGCGGCCAGCAGATGGAGGACCGCCGCGCGCACCGGGCCGTCCGGGGCGGCCGCCGCACCGACGAGATAGCGGGGACCGTCGACGGGAAAGACGAGGTACGTGAGGAAGCACGCGGCGTACACCAGCACGAGGGCGAGCATCGTCCGCGCGTAGTCCGTGCGCCGGCCGCGCAGGTAGAGGACGAGCGGCGGCAGGAGGACGAGCAGATAGTACGAAGCGTACGCCAGGTGCAGCGTCTCGCTCACCAGCAGCGACGGCAGGCTCGGCGCCCAGGTCGCGGACGGGTTCGACGGGAAGAGGCTGCGCTCCCAGCCGACGACGATCGCATCGGCGTGCGGGCGTCCGAATGCGGGGATGAGCCACCGCAGCTCGACGTACAGAAAGGCGCCGACCGCGAGCGGCAGCAGATCGCGCAGCCGGCGCAGGCGAGGCCGCGTGGTGGCGGCCAGCCCCGCCGCCGCGCCAAGGAGCGCGAGGTGCACCAGCAGCGCGCGGGGGTCACCGGTCGCACGCGCGCCGAGGAGGGCGGGCC
Source organism: Gemmatimonadaceae bacterium (assembly GCA_013361335.1). Classification (GTDB taxonomy): domain Bacteria; phylum Gemmatimonadota; class Gemmatimonadetes; order Gemmatimonadales; family Gemmatimonadaceae; genus AG11. Next base: position 8,792 of record JABFYH010000115.1, read on the forward strand.
ACGCGGTCAGCGCGAGATACACGGCGATCAGCACCAGCGACGCACCGATCGTCCGGTCGGCCGTCGCGCCGCGTCGTGCCGGCGAGGCGGCGGTGAGGGCGTTCATCGGAGCGCAGTATTACACTACGCGCAGCGCAGTGAAAGTGGACTCGGACCACCTCTCGTGACTCTCAGCATCAATCGTGTCGCCAGCCGTGGCGACCTTCGCCGGTTCATCGGCTTCCCATATCGGATGTACGACGCGCGACGCCACCCGAACTGGGTGCCGCCGTTGCGCCTCGCCGTCTCCGACGCACTGGACGAGCGAAAGAATCCGTTCTATCGCGAGGCGGCACGCGCGCTCTTCCTGGCCGAGCGGGGGGGCGAGGTCGTCGGACGCATCGCGGCGATCGAGAACCGGACGCACAACCGCTTTCACGAGGACCGCGTCGGCTTCTGGGGCTTCTTCGAATGCGTCGACGACCAGGCCGTGGCCGACGCGCTCTTCGCGGCCGCCGAAGGGTGGCTGGCCGAGCGGGGGCTCACGGTGATGCGCGGTCCGATGACGCCCAGCACCAACTACGAGTGCGGGCTGCTGGTGGACGGGTTCGAGCATCGCCCCACCTTCATGACCGCGTGGAACCCGCCGTACTACGACGCCCTCTGCACGCGGGCGGGATTCGCCAAGGCGAAGGATCTCCTCGCGTTCTGGTTCGACGGCGAGACGACCGGGTACGCGCTCCCGGAGTTCGTGGCGCGCCAGGCCGAGCGTGCGTTGGCCGGCGGCACGCTGACCTTTCGCGACATGGATCCCGGCCGGTTCGACGAGGAGGTGGCGGGGCTCTGGGCGACCTACAACGATGCGTGGGAGCGCAACTGGGGGTTCGTGCCGATGTCGCGGGCGGAGTTCGTGCACATGGCGAAGGACATGAAGAGCCTCCTCGATCTGCGCTTCGCCTTCGTCGCCGAAGTGGGGGGCGAAGCGGTGGGCTTCATGCTCGCGCTCCCCGACTACAACGAGGTGCTCGTGCGCAACCGGTCGGGGCGGATTCTCCCGCTGGGCGGCCCGCTCATGCTCTGGGGGAAGCGCCGCATTCGGAACATGCGGGTCATGGCGTTGGGCGTGCGCCGCGCCGCGCGGTCGCGGAGCATCCTTGCGCTGTTCACGTACGAGATCATGCGGCGCGGGAAGCTGTACGGAAAGAACGGCGCGGAGGCGTCGTGGCTGCTCGAGGACAATCAGCTCATCGTGAAGCCGATGCGGGCCATGGGGGCCCGGGAGCGGATGCGGTGGCGGGTGTACGACCGTCCGGTGACGCCGCCCGTCACGCGCTATATTGGAGCAGCGGCATCGGCGCCGCCCACCGTTCCCCGATCCGACGCATGACTTCCGAGCGATTCCTCGTCACCGGCGGGGCCGGCTTCATCGGTTCCGCGTTCGTGCGCCGTGCGGTGCGCGAGGGGCACCGCGTCCTCAACCTCGACAAGCTCACCTACGCCGGCAGCCTGCTGTCGGTGGCCGAGGTGTCGGACAGCCCGACGTACGAGCACGTGCGTGGGGACATCGGCGATCGGGCGCTCGTGCGGGCGCTGCTCGCGCGGTTCCGACCGACCGCCATCGTGCACCTGGCCGCCGAGTCGCACGTGGATCGCTCGATCGACGCACCCGCGGCGTTCATCGAGACCAACGTCGTCGGCACCTTCGCCCTCCTCGCCGAAGCCCTCGACCACTGGCGTGCACTCGCCGATGACGAGCGCACGCGATTCCGCTTCCTGCACGTCTCGACCGATGAGGTGTTCGGCACGCTGGGCGCCACGGGACGCTTCGACGAGCGCTCGCCGTACCAGCCGAACTCGCCCTATTCCGCATCGAAGGCGGCAGCGGACCACCTGGCACGCGCCTGGTTCCACACCTACGGCCTGCCGGTCGTCACGACGAACTGCACGAACAACTACGGCCCGTACCAGTTCCCGGAAAAGCTGATCCCGCTGATCATCCTGCGGGCGCTCGCCGGCCGTCCGCTGCCGGTCTACGGCACGGGGGCGAACGTGCGCGACTGGCTGTTCGTGGACGATCACGTCGACGCGCTGCTCCTCGCCGCCACGGGTGGCCGACCGGGCGAGACGTACGGCGTGGGCGGGAACGCCGAACGGAGCAATCTCGAGGTGGTCAGGGAGGTATGCCGCGTCCTCGACGCGCTGGTGCCGAACCGCGCCGTTCCCGACCGCGCCTCGCTCATCGAGTTCGTCGTCGACCGGCCCGGCCACGACTTCCGGTACGCCATGGACACCGCCAAGATCGCGCGGGAGCTGGGATGGCAGCCGCGCGAGAGCTTCACGTCGGGGATCGAGCGCACGGTCGCCTGGTACCTCGCCAACGACGCGTGGTGTCGGGCGGTGCAGGGCGCCGGTGGCTATGCCGGCGACCGACTCGGCCACGCCGTCACGGCCGCCGCCACGTCATGATGTGGACGCCGGTACGCCGATGAAGGTCGAGCCCACCGCGCTGCCGGAGGTGCTGATCATCAGCCCCGTCGTCCGCGGCGACGCCCGCGGATCGTTCCACGAGAGCTGGCAGATGGCGCGGTACGCCGAGGCCGGCCTGCCGACACAGTGGGTGCAGGACAACGTCTCGCACTCGACGCGCGGGGTCCTGCGTGGCCTGCACTTTCAGCATCCGCGCGGGCAGGGCAAGCTGCTCTCCGTCCTCGCGGGCGAGATCCTCGACGTCGCCGTCGACGTACGCTGCGGGTCGCCGACGTTCGGGCGCGGTGTGAGCGTCACGCTCTCCGCTGCCGATCACCGCCAGCTGTACGTGCCGCCGGGCTTCGCGCACGGCTTTCTCGTGCTATCCGCGGACGCCATCGTGCACTACAAGTGCACCGACTACTACCGCCCCGAGGTGGAGCACGTGCTGGCGTGGAACGACCCGGCCTTCGGGCTCGCGTGGCCGATCGGCGAGCCGCTGCTGTCGCCGAAGGATGCCGCGGCGCCGCGCCTGGCCGAGTTCCCGGTGAACGCGTTGCCGGGGTTCGCGGCCGGCGCGTGACCGGCGTGTCGCCGTTGATCGGGCCAGTACTCCTTCTCGGCGCGGCGGGCCAACTGGGCCAGGCGCTCGCGCCGCGGCTGGCGCGACTTGGCGCCGTCGTCCCGTTGACCCGGGCCGACGTGGACCTGGAGCGGCTCGACGACGTACGCGCCCTGGTGCGTCGCGTGCGCCCCGGTCTCGTCGTGAATGCCGCGGCGTACACCGGCGTCGACGACGCCGAGGGGCACGAGGCGCGGTGCCGGCTGGTGAACGAGATGGTGCCCGCGGTCCTGGCGGAGGAGACGGCGCGGCTCCGCGTCCCACTCGTGCACTTCTCCACGAACTACGTCTTCGACGGGCTGCAGCCGATGCCGTACACGGAAGACGCGCCCCCGTCGCCGCTGAGCGTGTACGGCGCGACCAAGGCGGACGGCGAGCGGGCCGTGGCCGCCGCGAATCCTCGCCATCTGATCGTCCGCGCGGCGGCGGTGTACGGTGGGTCCGGCCGCACCTTCATGCGACGGATCCTCGAGCTCGCACGGGAGCGCGAGGAGCTGCGTGTGGTCGACGACCAGTACGTGTCTCCGACGCCGGCGTGGGTGCTGGCGCACGCCACGGTTGCCGCGATCGACCATCTGCTGGCCGAGCACCCCGCTGCGCAGGGGTTGCTGCACCTGACCACGACCGGCGCGGCCTCATGGCATGCGTTCGCGCTGCGGATTCTCGAGCTCGATCCGGACCGGGCCGCGCATCGGGTGCGGTCGGTGGTGGCCGTCGACACGGCCGGCTACCCGACGCCCGCGCGCCGCCCTGCCAATGGAGTGCTCGACACCGGGAAGGCCGAGCGGGAGCTGGGCATTCGTCTGCCGGGATGGGAGGAGGCGTTGCGGCGAACGTGGGCCGGCGAGGGAGCGTGTCGCTGACCGGACGCGGTGGGCGCTACCTCATCGTCAAGCTGGCCGCGCTGGGTGACGTCGTGATGGCCTCGACGCTCGTCGGCGCCATTCGCGCGCGCGAGCCGGCGGCGCACGTCACCTGGCTGTGCGGGGCGGGAGTCGCGCCGCTGGTGCGACTGTTCGACGGCGTGGACGAGGTGCTCGTCGTCGACGAGGTCGCCCTGATGCGCGGCCGCCCCGCCGCACGGTTGCGCGCGCTCTTCACGCTGTGGTGGACGCTCGCGTCGCGGCGCTTCGACGTCACGTTGCTCGGCCACGCCGACCGTCGCTATCGTGCCGCTCTCGGCGTCGCGCGCCTCGGTCAGGTGCGCGCGCTCCGGCCGCGCGAGCCGGGACGCACGCTCCCGATCCCGGACCGCTATTTCGGCGACGAGTACGCGCGGCTGCTCGACGTCGAGCGCTCGCGCGGCCCCATCACCGGTCATGCCGCGCTCGCGTCGCTGCGCGTGCCACTCCCGCAGCCGCCGGCGTCGGATCGGATCGGCGTCGTCCTGGTGCCGGGCGGAACGCGCAACGTCCTTCGCGAGAGCGCACTGCGCCGCTGGCCGGTGGAGCGGTACGCCGAAGTCGCCGCAGCTTTGCGGCGGGCCGACCGCCGCGTCACGCTCGTGGGCGACGCCGGCGACGACTGGGTGAGGCCGCACTTCGCGGGACTCGACGTTCGCGACGAGATCGGCGCCCAATCGATCGCCGGGACGCTGAATCTGATGGCGCACGCCGATCTCGTGATCACCCACGACACCGGCCCGCTCCACCTGGCTGGCCTCGTGCGCGCCCCGGTGCTGGCGCTGTTCGGGCCGACCACACCGGCCCAGTTTCTCCCGCGGCACCCCGGGGCGGAGGCGATCTGGGGCGGTGGCGATCTGGCCTGCCGCCCCTGTTACGACGGCCGCGAGTTCGCGGCGTGCACGAGCAACCTCTGCATGCAGGACATCCCGGTGGAGACCGTGATGCGCCGCGCGCTGGCTCGCCTCGGCACGGCGGATCCCGCGCGCGGGGCTCCGGCGGCTATCTTTCAGCCATGACCACCCCGACCCCTCCCCGCGCGCTCCGCAGCGAGCGCGACCGATGGGAACGACTGGCGCGCGATCCGTATTACGCGGTGCTCAACGTGGAGGCGCATCGCCAGGACCGGCTCTCGGAGAGCGACCGCGAGCGCTTCGCACGCACGGGGGATGAGGAGGTCGCTCGCACCTTCGAGGAGATCCGCCGCTGGGTGGCGCCCGGTTTCGCGCCGGGGCGCGCCGTCGACTTCGGCTGTGGCGTCGGCCGGCTCACGATCCCGATCGCGCGCATCGCCGAGCGGGTCACCGGCATCGACATCAGCGAGACGATGCTCGAGGAAGCGCGCCGCAACTGCGTGGCCCGCGGCGTCGACAACGCGACCTTCGTGTCGTCCGACGTCTACTTCGCGGACGGTGCCGCCGCCGCAGAGCCGGTGGACTTCGTGCACGCGTACATCGTCTTCCAGCACATGCCGCCGCGGGCCGGTCGTTGGGTCGCCGACGCGCTGGTGCGGCAGCTCGCGCCCGGCGGCGTGGGGGCGCTGCACTTCACGTACGCGCGGCGGGCGTCGATGACGCGGCGCGTCGTGCACCGGCTGCGCCGCTTCGTGCCCGGGGTGAACGCCCTGGTCAACCTCGTCCAGGGGCGCGCGGCGTCCGAACCGTTGATCCCGATGAACGAGTACGATCTCGGTGGGCTCTTCGCGCTGCTCGCGAGCCATGGGTGCACGGAGGTGCACGCGCGGCTGACGGACCATGGTGGACACCTTGGCGCCATGCTCCTCTTCCGAAAGCCGTGAGCCTCGCCGAGCCCTCCCTGCCGGCCGCGTACCGCCAGGGCGCACCACCGGCCAGCACCGTGCCGCGCGTCGCGGTGATCGTCCTCAACTGGAACGGCGAGCGAGACACCACGGCCTGTGTCGAGTCGTTCCTGGCTCAGCGCGACGTCGACGTTGACCTGCTGTTGGTGGACAACGCCTCGGCCGACGGCAGCGGCGAGCGGCTGCGCGCGCGGTTCCCAGACGTGAGCTATCTGCAGACAGGAGAGAACCTCGGCTACGCGGGCGGCAACAACCGCGGGATCGATTGGGCGATGACCCGCGCCACCGAGTGGGTGTTGGTCGTCAACAACGATACCGTCGCCGATCCCGACTGCGTGCGTCTCCTGCTCGCGGCGGCGGCAAGTGATGCGCGACTCGCCGCGGCGGCGCCGCTGATCACGCGCGCCGAAGAGCCGACGCGCGTCTGGTTTGCCGGCGGGCGGTTCGACCGGCTGCGCGCGGTGGGGACGCACGACCACGAGAACGCGCTCGTGAGCGCGGTGCCGGTGTCGTTCGAGGACGACCCGCCGGTGTTACACGAGTGCACGTTCCTCACCGGCTGCTGCCTGTTGCTGCGCGCCGAGGCGCTTCGGGCGGTGGGCGGATTCCGCGAGGACTTCTTCGCGTACGGCGAGGATCTGGAGCTGGCGGTGCGCCTGCGGCGGAACGGCTGGCGCCTGGGCTGGGTGCCCGCGGCACGGCTCGCGCACCGCACGCCGCCGGCGCAGCCGACGCCGCGGCAGATCCTCCTGCGCGATCGCAATCGGCGGCGGCTCGTGCGGGCGCACTACGGCGCAGCGTGGCGCCTCGCCTTTGCGCTGTGGTTCTGGCCGACGCGGGTGATCCATCTGGCGCGCTACCTGATGCGCGGCGACACCGAGCGCGCGGCCGCCATCCGCGAGGGGATGCGCGCACGCTGAGGCGCCGCGGGCCGGGTCGCCGGGGTGGCCGTGCGGGGGACCATCGCGTTACCCTTCGTGATCGCCTCTCCCGTCGCCACGAGTCTGATTCATGCGCCACCTTCTGAAAGCCCTGCTGCTCGCCGTCGTCTTCCTGCCGGAGGTCGCGGGTGGCCAGGCCTCGCGTCCGAAGCCCGAGACGTTCACGCTGGGCCCGGGCGACGTGGTCCGCGTGCGCATCTGGCGCGAGCCCACGCTCGACGGCGACTTCCAGGTGGACGAGCAGAGCCGGCTCACCCTTCCGTTGCTCGGCACGCGGTCGGTGGTGGGGCTGCCGTGGGTCGACCTGCGCGACTCCCTGCTCACCGCGTATCGGCGAGAGCTCAAGGCACCCTCGGTGACGCTCACGCCACTGCGGCGCGTCTACGTCCTGGGCGAGGTGGCTCGGCCCGGCCTCTACCTCGCCGACCCTACCCTCAGCCTGGCGGGCGTCGTGGGGATGGCGGGCGGCGCATCGCCGATCGGGGACCTGCGGCGGCTCCGCGTGGTGCGCGACGGCCAGACGATCATCGATCGCGCGGCGATCGACGGGCAGCTCATTCAGACCGACATCCGATCGGAGGATCAGGTCTTCGTCGATCGGCGCAACTGGTTCGAGCTCAACAGCACCTTCGTCGCCTCCGCGGCCATCTCGGTCGCGTCGATCATCATCTCGCTTCGCCGCTGACGCCGAGCGCTACCAGCCGGTGACCCGCACCCCGGCGTGCAGGTTGAACTGGTCGGCACCGGGTCGGAGATCGCGATTCAGGTCGATGGCCGGCACCAGCACGAGCGTGTAGTCGCGGCGGCCGGCGAAGCGGAGCATCTCGAGGCGCAGCGCATACAGCACGTCCGGGTGGACGTTCGTCGCGGGCACGCTGTCGCCAGGCAGCCAGTCGAAGCGCAGGGCGCGTTCGATGCCGACGGTGACGCGGCCCCGCGGCGTGTAGTCGTCGACCGCCACGCGCCATCCGGATCCGCCGAACGCCTCGGGTGACCCGAGCAGCAGACCGCGCTGGGTGTGCCCCTGCACGACCTGGAAATGCAGATACGGCGGGATGGGTCGGTCGGCGCCTCGCTGGCCGCGCTCCTGATGTGACAGCTCGCCGTCCACGAGCTCGATGCGCACGAGTCGGCGCTGCGTGGGCGTGACCGTGAACACCCGCTGGAAGCCCAGCGTGAACGACGTGAGGTCGTCGGGCTTCAGGATCAGCTTCCGGAGGTCGCCCGGAAAGTCCTCGCGGTACAGCTCTCCATAGGCTTCGACGCGCCCATCCGGCACGGCCCAGCGAAAGAAGGCCGCGGCGGTCTGGTTCTCGTTCGGGATGTTGACGTCGGCGGCCGGGTTGCCCACGGCGCCAACGAGGGCGCGTGGGTCGAGCGGGCGGAGCACGTGCATGAGCGACAACGGATCCGTCGACTCGAAGAAGCGGGCGAAGCCGACCTCGAGGCCGTCGACGCCGCCGGGGGTCACGCCGATGATCGCCGCGGAGGCCACGCGACCGGCGCGTTCGGGCAGGGCGGGGGAGAACTGCGATTGCGACAGAGATCCGACGAGGAGCCGCGCCTGCACGCGCGCGATCTTGAGGTCCACCGGCAGCCCGGTGCCGATGAAGGCGTGCGGAAAGCCTCCGGCACCCGGCCCCAGGAGGAGCGGGTACTCACGGGCCGGCCCCCAGCGCTGCGGAGCGGTGGAGACGCCGAGCGAGACGCCCCGGAGATCGAGCGCGATGGTCGACGAGCCAAGGTCGACGCGGCTGTACGACGAGGCGCCGAAGCGTTGGGGCAGATCGATGCTGGTGGGAAAGCGCGCATCACGGAACTGCGCGTCTCCCACCTGGAGGTTGGGCGCCAACGGGAATGCCACGTTCTGGGACACGAACGCGATGGGGGCGAACTGGGCTCGCAGGCGTCCCCATCGCGCAGACACTCCCGCCTGCACCGACAGGTTGACGCCGCGGCCCGACCACATCGGCCCAACTGCGTCCTGCATGGGAAACGCCGAGTTGACGGTGCTCACCGCCGTGGGCCGAAGCCAGTGAATCGCGCGAGTGGAGTCGCGAGTCGGGAAGCGGGCGTCCCACGGATGGGCGCCCATCGGCGCGACCCGCTGGATCGCTTCGCCGGCGAAGGGGAGGACCGTCCACGGGAGCAGGGGCACCGATCCGGTGAGCTGCAGCACGCGGAGGTAGCGCTCCGCTTCCCCCGCGACCTCCACGTCGCCGCCGAGATCGAGGTGGGGAACGACCTGGCCCGCGGCGGAGGGGGCCGCGACGCTCACGCCGAGGACGAACGTGGTGGCCGCGATGACGGTTCGAACGTGCGCGACGAACTCTCGCATGACGGGTCCGGCGGTTATGTTGGGGTGTCGGCCCTCCCTGGCAGCACAGTACCATCGTGTGACTGCATCCAGCTACCCCCTTTGCTTCGGTTCGACGTGCGACGCTCCGCGCTTCGGAAGTGCTGGCTATTGTGGTGGCTCGTGGCGCCCGTGGTGGTGGCCCCGCGCGTCGCCGCGCAGCAGTCCGAATGGGCGACACTGCCGCTGATCGGCAGCGAGCAGGACGAGCGTCAGCGCCTTGGCCAACTGCGGGGCGACACCGCAGGTCCTGGTCTGCTGCGCGCGCCCTCGCGCTCCCTGCCGTGGCGGCCCGACACGGCCGGCGTGGTGGCGCGCTACCTCCTGCCGGAGGTCCGCCTCGTAGGCAACTCCGCGCTCCCGCTCTCGCTCAACGACGGGCCGTTGCATGCGGGGCGCGGAGTCAACGCCCTCGTCACCGCGGGGATCGTGGTGGAGGCGGCGAAGGTGCGGCTCGTGCTCGCGCCGCAGTTCGTGGTCGAGCAGAATCTTCCCTTCCAGGTCATCCAGTTCCCGCAGCGCCCCGACCTGCCCCGGAGCGTGTGGGCCAACCCGTTTCACCCCCCGCCCGAATCGATCGACCTGCCGCTCCGCTTCGGCGACGACTCGCGACTGCGGCTCGACGCGGGACAGAGCAGCCTCACCGTGCGGCTGGGTGGCGCCGAGGTGGGCGTCGCGACCGAGAACCTCTGGTGGGGTCCCGGGATCCGCAACGCGATCATCCTCAGCAACAATGCCGGCGGCTTCCGCCACCTGCTCGCGCGGACACGCGAGCCGCTGCCGACGCGGCTCGGTCCCGTGGACGTCGATCTCGTGCTCGGCCGCCTCGACGAATCGGGATTCTTCGACGCCGACGGGAGCAACGACTCGCGATCGGTGGCGGGGGGCGCGTTGGTGTGGCGGCCGGCGGGGACGACGGGGCTGCGCCTGGGCGCCGCGCGTCTGCGCATCGGCGGACCCGCCGGTCACGATCAGATGTCGTCGCTGTTCGGCCAGTGGGTGTTCCCGTCCGGCGGCTTCGAGATGTACGGTGAGTGGGCCCGCTTCGCCGATCCGACGTCGCTCCGCGACTTTCTCGAGTTCCCCAATCACTCCCAGGGCTATACGCTCGGCCTGCAGTGGGCGCGGCCCCTGACGCGCGAACGCACCGTTCGCCTTCAGACCGAGGTCTCGTACCTCGAGCCGAGTGCATCGTTTCGCGTTCGACCGGTCATGACATCTTATACCAGCCAGCAGGTGCCGCAGGGTTTCACCCAGCGCGGCGAGGTGCTCGGCGCCGCCATCGGACCGGGATCCTCGAGCCAGTGGCTCGCCGGCGATCTGTTCAGCCCGGCCTGGCGGGTCGGCGTCTTCGCCGGCCGCGTGCGCTACGACAACGGCGTGCTGTACGAACCCATCGTGCCCGTGTTCAAGCTTCAGGACGTGAGCATCCTCGGAGGCGTGCGGGCGTCGCGGGAATACCGCGGCGTGCGCGTGCTCGTGGAGTTCACCGACACCGCGCGTCTCAACTATCTCTATCAGGCGTACCTGGACGATCCGATCGCCACCACCTCGCGCGGGATCGACATCGCCAATCGCACACTATCCGTGACCTTCTCCACCGCGCCGGGACACTGACCGATGGAGCCGATTCGAGGAACGGATCCGACGCTCCGCCAGCTGCTGCGCCGCATCGCCCGCCGCCGGCGGCTGCTGCTCGCCGTGGCCGTCGCGACGTTCGTCGTCGTCGCGGCCTGGACGCTCCTGGCCACGCCTCGGTACGAGAGCACGGCGGTGCTCCGCATCGAGAGCAAGAGCGCCATCCCGAGCCTCAGCGACGCGGTGAAGGAACTTCCCGGCATGGGGCTCGCCGGGCTCGCGAAGGACGAGCTGGACACCGACATCGGTGTGCTGAAGAGCTCGCGCATCGCCGACGCCACGATCGACGCCATGGGGCTGGCCGTGCAGGTGAAGCAGCCCGCCGAGGACCGTGCGCGGGTGATCCGGGTGCGTGTCCTCGATTCGTCCGACGTCGAAGGCAAGATCACGCTCTCGCGCCGCGATGATGGCCGCTACGACGTGGAGACCGACGACCTCGAGGGCGTCGGCAAGCTGCCCGCGGTGTGGGCGCCCGGCGACTCGCTGCGGGTGGGAAGCCTGATGCTCGCGCTCCCCGAGAATCTCCGCGCCGGCGGACCGTCGACGATCAAGCTCCGCCTCCTGCCGCGGTACAAGGTGCACAAGCTGCTCGACCGGCGCTTGACGATTCGCAAGCAGGAGGGCGGGTCGCGTCTCGTCGAGGTCTCCTTCGCCGATCCCGACCGGCGCTTCGCCGCGCAGGTGGTCGGCGTCATGGTGCGCGAGTACGTGACGTACATGCTGCAGACGGACGAGCACGACGAGACGGCGCAGATCCGTGAGCTGCGGGCCGCGCTCGGCACCACGGCCGTGCGGCTCGCGACGGCGGAAGAGCAGCTGCGCCGCTTTCAGCAGCGGGCGCGCGTCGTGCTGCCGACCGAGCAGGCCGAGGAGCAGGTCAAGCGCATCGCCGCCGTGGAGTCGCGCATCGACGCCATCCGCATCGAGCGGAACGGCCTGGCGCGGTTGCTCGAGCTGATCCGCAGCCGGTCGGCCAGCGGCGGCGATCCCGCCGCGTACCGCCAGCTGGCGACCTTTCCGTCGCTGGTCGGCAACCGGGCGATCCAGGACGTGCTGGCGGCGCTGACGGATCTCGAGTCCAAGCGCTCGGCGCTGGCCGTCACCCGGACGGAGGCCAACGTCGAGCTGCAGCAGATCACGAGCCGGATCGCGGACCTCGATCGGCAGCTGTATCGCCTCGGCTCGCAGTATCTCGAGAGCCTCGATCAGCAGCTGACGTCCACCACCCGGACGGTCGGCACCCTCAACGACACGCTCGTCGCCCTCCCCGCGACCTCGTTGCAGTACGCCCGGCTCGCGCGTGATCGGACGATCCTGGATTCGGAATACGTCGCGCTCTACAAGCAGCTCAAGATCACCGAGCTCCAGGACGTGCTGCGCAAGGAGAAGGTCAAGGTGGTGGACCCGCCGCGCGTGGCGAACGCCGACGACCCGGAGTTTCCGAAGCGCACGGTGCAGCTGGTGCTCGGCCTCGTGCTGGGCATCGTGCTGGCGTTCGCGGTCGGGCTGGGCGTGGAGCTGTGGACCGAGGCGGACTAGTCGTGTCGCACCCGGCGGCGCCGCGTCGGCCGCTCCTGCAGAACCTGGCTGCCCTGTTCGGGGCGCAGGCGGTGGCGCTCATCGTGCCGCTGCTCACCATCCCCTACCTCGCGCGAACGCTGCGGCCGGAGGGGTGGGCCGCCGTGCTGGTGGCCCAGGCGCTCGGCAACTGGCTCATCCTGCTCGTCGAATACGCCTTCGACCTGTCCGGCACGCGCGCGGTGGCCCACGCGCGCCGGGCGCCGGACACGATGGCCGAGGTCGTGGGAGGGGTGCAGGGGGCAAAGCTGCTGCTCGTCCCGATCGCGGCCCTCATCGTGCTCGTGGTGCCCTACGCCCTGCCGGCGATGCGCGCCGAGGGGCGGCTGCTCGCCTGGACGCTCGCGTTCGCGGTGCTGCGTGGGCTGAATCCGCTCTGGTACTATCAGGGGATCGAGCGCATGCGGGGCGCCGTGACCGTGGATACGGTGGCGCGAACCGCCGCATCGCTTGGCGTGCTCCTGTTCGTCCACGGACCCGAGGACGGCTGGCGGGTGCTCGCCCTCCAGGCGGTGTTCGCGGGGCTGTCGCTGGTACTGCTCACGGGTCGCATGATGCGCGAGGTGCCGACTCGATTCCCGACGCCGCGCGCGGCCTTTGCGAGCCTTCGCGCCGCGTCCGGGGTGTTCGGCGTGCGTGCCGCGTCGGGGCTGTCGATCCAGGCGAACACGCTCATTCTCGCCGCGCTCGCCGCCCCCGTGACGGTGGCGCTGTTCGGCGGGGCGGAACGGATCATCCGGGCGAGCATCAACCTGCTGCAGCCTCTGACGCAGGCTTTCCTCCCGCGGCTGAGCTACCTTAGCGTGGCCGATCCGGCCCGGGGCCGCCGCACCGTCGAGCGCTGCCTGCTCTTGGTCGGCGGTTTGGGGACGTCGTTCGGCGTCGTCGCGTTCGTCGGCGCACCGGTGCTCGTTCACCTGCTCCTCGGGCCGGGGTACGAGGGCGCGGTGCCGGTGCTTCGCGTTCTGGCGGCGCTGCCGATTCTGGTGGCGGTGAACACGGTGCTCGGCATGTACTGGGCGGTGCCGTTCGGTCACGAACGCGCCCTGCTGCTGGCGGTCGCCGGTGCCGGCATCATCAACATCGCGCTGGCGGTGCTGCTCGTTCCGCGCTGGGGCGCGATCGGCATGAGCGCCGCCGTGGTGGGCGCGGAGCTCGTGGTGCTCGCGCTGTTGGGGTCCCTCTATGGCCGGCGCCGAGCGGCGGCGAAGTCGTCGTCCGCCGCGCTGTCGTCATGAAGGCCGGCGGAGGCGGGGCAGGCTACGACGCGCTCCTGATCACCTGGGTGGTGTTGATCGGCGCCGACCGCATCGACTTCCTGGGGGGCGACGGCGCATTCCACCTGACGCCCTATCTCGTGCTCACGCCGATCGTGCTGGCGGCGGAGGTGTTGCGGCGACATCTGCGCCGGCACACGCTGCGGGTGACCCCGCAGCTCTCGGCGCTGCTGCTCGTCGCCTTCACCTTGCTCGGGATCGTCGGCATCTCGGTGTTCGCGAGCCCGGAGATCACGAAGTCCGTCTCGCGCGCGGCGCTGCTGGCCGTCCATCTGCTCGGTGCGCTGTCGGTCGTCGTCGCTGCGTCGGACCGCACCGACATCGATCGCCTGTTCGAGCGCGGCGCGGTCGGCGGGCTCCTGCTGTTCGCGGTCTTCGATGCGCTTCAGGTGGCGAGCTTCCTCCACGCGCTGCCGGAGGAGGTGCACGTCGGTCCGCTCTTCGTGGATCTGCTCCCGTCGGTCTATGCGCAGTTCGTGCCGCAGCTCTCCGGTCCCGTCGCGGATCAGAACCGAGCGGGGCTCCTGCTGCTCTTCTACGGCTGGTTCGTGGGCTACCGACCGGGCCGCGGTCCGCGCACCGGCTTTCTCGCGCTGGCGTTCGTGCTGGGCGTCTGCACCCTCTCGCGCTCGGCCAGCATCGCCGCGCTGGCCACCCTCGCCGTGCTCGTGATCGACCGGCGGGTGCGCGGCATCTCCGTTGGATTTCTCTCCGTTCTCTCGGTCGCCGCGGTCGCGGTCGTCCTCACGCTGCTGCTCTCACCCGCCGTGCGCGCGTGGGCGGGGACGGCGCTGGAGCCCTTCGCCGAGCGGGCCTCGCTGGATCGGGGCACGGCGCAGCAGCACTTCATGCTGATCCAGCGGGGCATCGACGCCGGTATGGCTTCGCTGGGAAGGCTGGCCATCGGGTTGGGATACGGCAGCTCGTATTCGGTGCTCCAGGACGTCTTTCCAGGGCATCGCTACGCCAACTTCCACTCGCTGTACGTGACCTTCTTTGCCGAATCGGGTGTCGCGGCGCTGCTGTGCATCCTGCTTCTCTTCGCCGTGCCACTCGGGCGCGGCGGGCCGTACCGCGCGCTCGTCGCCGGCAGCGCGACCTTCAACCTCTTCTACCAGGCGCACACCGAGCCGGAGTTCTGGGTGATCATCGTCCTGGCGTGGCTCACGCTGCCCGCGTGGAGATCGCACGCGCGTGGCGCCGCGATCGTCAGAACCGGTCCTTCGCCGGCGCTGCGCACGGATGGAGCGTGAAGGTGACGACGCGGTCGAACCCGGGCGGCATGTCGAGATTGTCCTTCACCATGGTGGTGGATCCGCGCTCGTCGCACAGCCCCGCCGGCATGGCCCCCACCACGCCGTAGTTGCCGGGCGGCACGCGCTCGAAGGTGTACTGTCCCGATTCGTCGGTCGCGGCGTACTCCATCGGCCGGACGCCGGTGTACAGGACGATCCCGAGGTCGGCCAGGGGAGCGCCGGACGCCATCGTGACGGACACGTGCAGCGTGCCGTAGCGCGACGGGGTGACGAGCACGGCCTCACATGCCACGACGCCCGACAGGAGCGCGCCGGCGAGGAGCCGGAGCACACGTGATCGCGCGGGGCACACCGGCACGAGGAGCGGACGCAAGAGGCGCATCGCGAATAGTAAGGCGGCGACCAGGCCGAAGGGAGAGCGAGCGTGGCACGCGCCGCGGCGTACGAGCGATCTGCTTGTCAGCGTCGGCGACCGTGGATTAATTCCGGCGAGACTCGCTCAGAGCGGAATGACGGAACTTTCTCGGATCGACCCCGCGCCGGCGCGCGGGCGCTGTGTCGTGTGCGGCGGCAGCCGGCGGCACGCGGTGTTCACGGAGTTCGGCGTGGACGTCCTCGAATGCGACGACTGCGGCCACGTCTACTCGTCGTGGCCCGGCGGCCAGGACTACGACGGCTACTTCGGCACCGGCCCCATCGATGCCGAGGCCGCGGAGCGATTCTGGAATGGGCAGCACGCGCGGATGTACGACGACTTCATCCGACGCTTCCTCGTCGGTCGCCGGGGCCGCCTGCTGGACGTCGGTTGTGGGCTGGGGTACTTCGTCAAGCGCGCCGCCGCCGTCCCGGGATGGGAGGCCTTCGGATACGAGATCTCGCCGCAGGCCGTGGCGTTCGCGCGGGAGCGCCTCGGTCTCGACACTGTTTTCTGCGGAACGGTCGAGACGTCGCACTTCACCCCTGGCAGCTTCGACGTCATCACGATGTGGGACGTCATCGAGCACATCCCGGACCCGGATCCCCTGCTGGCCTATCTTCGGTCGCTGCTCACCGCGGACGGCGTCCTCTGCATGCACACGCCGAACGCCGTCGTTCAGGTGCCGAAGGCACGACTGACGCGACGCCTGCGCGGCATGCGCCCCGACCTCCACTATCTCGAGGCGCGGGATCACATCAACATCTACAAGGTGTCGACGCTCCGGCGCGTGCTGCAGCGCAACGGGTTCCGCCGCGTGCGGTTCATCCATCTCAGCCCGATCGACGGGATGGCGGGATACAAGGGGAGGATCGCCAGCCTGCTGAAGCGTGCCTGGTTCGTCGCGGCCGTCGTGCTCTTTCACGCGAGCCTGGGGCGGATCAATGTCGACAACCTCTTCGTCGCCGCGAATCCCTGACGCCGTGATCCCGCCGCGTACCGCGGACACCGTGGACATCATCGCCACGCTCTTCGACGGTGCGGCGTACCTCGGGGCGCTGCTCGCGAGCCTGAACGCGCAGACGCACACGGACTGGCGTCTCTGGCTGCGGGACGACGGCTCGACCGACGCGACGGCGGAGCTCGCGCGGCAGGCCGCGGCCCGTGACCGACGCATCGAGCTGCTCGATGCCGGCGGCGTCCGGCTCGGCGCCGCCGCGGGGTTTGGCTGGCTCCTCGAACGCGTGCCGGCCTCGGCGCGCTACGTGATGTGCGCCGATCAGGACGACGTCTGGCTCCCGCACAAGATCGCGCGGACGCTGGCGGCGATGCGCGGGGCCGAGGCGGCGGGCGAGGGCCCGGTGCTGGTGCACACGGATCTCGTCGTGGTCGACGAGCACCTCGACGTGATCGACCCGTCGTTCTGGCACTACGCCGGCGTCGTCCCGGAGCCGGCGACGCTGCGTCGGCTGATCGTCCAGAACGTCGCCACGGGCGCGACGGTGATGCTCAACCGGGCGCTGCGGGAGCGGATCGGCCGGCTGCCCGCCGAGGCGATCTTCCAGGACTGGTGGTTCGCGTGCGTAGCGGCCGTGTTCGGTCGAGTCGTCGCCGTCCGGGAGCCGACCGTGCTGTATCGGCAGCATGGCGCGAACGCCGTGGGTGCGCGCGCCGTGGTCCGACCGCGTTGGCGCGAGCTGCCGCGGGTGGCGCGCGACGCGGTGGCCGGACGGGCGCGCCTCCGCGCCGAGATCGCGCGCACCGCGACCCAAGCCGCGGCCTTCCTGAGCCGCTACCGGGACGAGCTCGCCGAGGCCGACCGGCGTTTTTTGCAGGCCTACGCCGGACTGCCGCGGTATGGGCTGGTGCGTCGCAAGGTGGAGATCGCCCGCCTGTGGCTGCGGCGCGACCGTGGGCTGTGGCGGAACCTGGGCGTGTTGTTGCGGGCATGAGCGGCGTTACATTTCTGCTCTGCGCCGTCCGGGGACGCCTCCGCGGCCGTCCCGGAGCCTGCCGCACGCTTTTCGCATTGTCGCGAGCGCGAGCGGCCGGCTCGGCCCTCCTGAACGTCGCCTGATGACTGAGCGCCCCTCCCCGAGACCACGATGACGAGCCCGGAGCTGGACGCCACGCACCCGGCCGTCCGTGAGCGTCGGCCGTCGCGATCGAGCGACCGCGAGATCTCGGTGCTCGTCCGCCCGGATGTCGCGCTGTACCAGACCAAGCACGACACCACGAGGCGGCACCTCACGCGCGGGCTGCTCCGGGTGCTCTCACTCCTGAGCGGCGACTGCGTCGCGGCGGCGGCCTCGGCGGCCATCGTGCGCGCGGCGGCGCAGTGGGCGTCCGGTGCGCTCGGCGGGGGGCAGGGCTGGTGGTATCCCAGCACGGCGGAGTTCTGCGGCGCGGCGATCCTCTCGCTGCTGCTCGGCGGAAACTATCAGCGCTCGGACCGGCCGCATTCCACGCTGCACCTCCTCATGGCGAGCGCGCTCGGCGTGGTCGTCGTGTACTGGTCGAGCTACTGGGCGAGCCCGAGCGTCGGGGCGGTGGCGATCGCGGCGCTGCTCGCGATCGTGACCACCTGCACCCTGTTTCTGACGCGGGGCATCGTGGCGGCCACCGTGGCCTGGGCGCTGCCGGACCACCGACGTCTGGTCCCGGCCATCGTGCTGTCGTCGACCGGCGTGGAGCCTGTCGTCGACCCGCGGTCCGGCTATCGCGTGGCCGGCCGGGTCGCGCTCGATCGCGGCCATCCCGAAGCGTACGCGCAGGAGCTGGCGCGCGGGATCCGGCACACTCGCGCGGAATCGGTGATCGTGTTCGGCAGCATCGACGACCGGTTGTTCGCGCGCTGCCTGGAGGTGAGCCTCAACGCGGGGTGCGAGGTGCTGTGCACCCCGCCGGGCCACGGCGTTGCCGCGGTGCGCCCGAGCGTCATCTGGCGCGGTCCGTACGACCTCATCCAGGTTCAGTCCCCCACGCTCAAGGCGCCGCAGATGATCGCCAAGCGCTGCGTGGACGTGGTACTCGCCTGCGTGGGGCTGCTCGTCACCGCGCCGCTCGCCGCGATCGTGGCCATCGCCATCCGGCTCGATTCTCCGGGCCCGGTGCTGTTCCGGCAGGAGCGGGTCGGATTGGGCGGGCGGCGCTTTCAGATGTTCAAGTTCCGGACGATGCGTCCGGGCGCCGACGCCGAGAAGGCGGGGCTCGCGCACCTCAACGCGACGGGCGACCGGCGGCTGTTCAAGATTCCGGATGACCCGCGGATCTCCCGCGTCGGCGGCTTCCTGCGGCAATGGAGTCTCGACGAGCTGCCGCAGCTCCTCAACGTGCTGATGGGGCACATGTCGCTCGTCGGGCCGCGTCCCTTCTTCGAAGAGGATTTCGCCGACTACGAGGTGCACCACTTCCGCCGGCTCGGCGCGAAGCCCGGGATCACCGGTCTGTGGCAGGTGTACGGCCGCAGCTCGGTGCTGGATTTCGAGGAGGTCGTGCGGATGGATACCGAATACATCGATCGGTGGTCGCTCTGGCTCGACCTCAAGATCCTCCTCAACACCGTGCCGGCGGTGATGCGACGGACCGGCGCGTATTGACCGCTGCGGGTCGGGGGCGGCGCGCTGGCGACAGGGGGCCGCGCAGCGCTTGTGGCTATCCGGGGCACCCGGTAACTTGAAGCCTCGACACGACATATAGCGGGCGCTCGTTCAGATGTTTATCGAGCCGGGCTCCACGGCGATGTCACGGGACGGGGGCGGGACGTCGTCGACGGAGTCCCCGATCGCGCGGTCCGACCTGGCGCGCTCGGCGTCTCCATCGCGACGCGGCGCTGGCGGCCGATGCGTGTGACAGGGTGGTGGCGCTTCGAGTTAGGCGAGGCGCGGACGTGCAGCACGATATTCCTCATCAGCCGATTGCAGTGACCTCATTCGTCGACCGTATCCCGGCCCTTCGCAATCGGGCGTTCTTCGTCTCCGATCTGATCCTGCTGCCGCTCTGCGTCATCGCGGCGTTCAAGGCCCGGTACGAGGGCGCCTGGAGCCCGGACGTGGTGGACCTGATGCGGACGTTCATGGCCACGTCCGTCCCGCTCAAGTTCATCGCCCTGATCAGCTTCGGCCTGTATCGGCGGCTCTGGCGCTACGCCAGCATCAGCGACGTGGAGATGCTCGTCGGCACCGCCACGGTCTGCGCGATTATCGACGGCGTCGTCGGCGTGGTCGTGCTCCCGGCACTCTCGCTCACGCCGGGTCGCATCTCGTACGCCGTCGTCCTGCTCACCGCCTGCCTGAGCGCGGTGGCCATCACGCTGCCGCGCCTGGGCATGCGCATCCTGCGACGGCGCGACCGGAAGTCCCGCCACCTTGGCTCGCGGCGCGCCATCGTGGTCGGCGCGGGTGCGGCGGGCGGGATGATCGTGAAGGAGCTGGCGGAGAACCCGCAGCTCGGCATCGCGCCGATCGCCCTGCTGGACGACGACCCACGCAAGCATCGGCTCCGCCTCCACAACGTGCCCGTCCTCGGCGCGCTGCGTGACCTGGAGACCGTCGCCGCCGGCGTCGGCGCCACCGACATCGTCATCGCCATGCCCTCGGCGGCCGGCCGCACGATCCGCGAAGTGGTCCGTCAGGCGAGCGAGGCGGGGCTGGCCACGCGCACGGTGCCCGGCCTGTACGAGATCCTCTCCGGCGAGAAGCGCGTCAACGCCCTCCGGCAGATCGAGATTCAGGACCTCCTGCGGCGCGAGCCGATCAAGACGGACATCGCCCAGGTGGCGTCGCTGGTCAAGGGACGGACCGTGATGGTCACGGGGGCCGGCGGCTCGATCGGCAGCGAGCTGTGTCGTCAGCTCGCACGCCTCGACCCGGAGCGCATCATCGCCCTCGGTCGCGGCGAGAACTCGATCTTCGAGCTGCTCCAGGAGTTCGCCCGCACCTTTCCGAAGGTGCGGATCGAACCGGTGATCGCGGACGTCCGCGATTTCACGCGCATGGCGCAGGTCATCTCGACGTACCGGCCCTACTCCGTCTTCCACGCCGCGGCGCACAAGCACGTGCCGCTGATGGAAGCCAACGTCGTCGAAGCGGTGCTCAACAACGTGCTCGGCACCAAGAACGTCGTCACGCTCTGCGCGGCGAACGACGTCGAGCACTTCGTGCTCATCTCGACCGACAAGGCGGTCCGACCGACGAGCGTGATGGGAGCGACCAAGCGCATCGCCGAGCATCTCGTGCACCAGTGCGCCATCGAGCGGAAGAGCGGCTACGTCGCCGTCCGCTTCGGCAACGTGCTGGGGAGCCGCGGCAGCGTCGTCCCGACGTTCATGCGACAGATCGCGGACGGCGGGCCGGTGACGATCACGCATCCCGACATGGTGCGGTTCTTCATGACCATTCCCGAGGCGGTGCAGCTGGTGCTCCAGGCGGCCGCGCTCGGCGATCAGGGCGAGGTGTTCGTCCTCGACATGGGGGAGCCGGTCCGCGTGTACGACCTCGCGCTGGACCTGATCCGGCTGTCCGGGCTCGAGCCGGACGTGGACATCGAGGTCCGTCTGACGGGGACCCGCCCCGGCGAGAAGCTCTACGAGGAGCTGTTCTTCCAGGGCGCCCACGTGGTGCCCACGATCCACCCGAAGATCCTGCGCGCCCGCGACGCCGAGGCGTCCGAGCACAGCATGTCGGACATCGATGCGCTCATCGAGGCGGCGCGCGAGGGGCGTCCCGCGTCGAAGATCCGGCGGCTCATCCTTCAGCTGGTGCCCGAGTACGCCGGCGTGCTCGATACCGGCGAGTTCCACATCGGCGACCGCACGGGCCCCGAGCCGGAGGTGGATGAGGAGCCGGAGCTCGTCGCGGACGATGTGGACGCCGAGGCGCAGACGCCGGTTGAAGCGGCGCTGGCCACCACGTCGCCCGGTCGCGGGATCACCGGCCGCTAGCGCACCGAGCCGCCGGCGCGGCCGGCCACCTCAGCGCGCGGAGCGCCAGACGTACGGGATGTCCGGCGACTCCACGTCGCGCCGCTCGATCTCGTCCGCGCGATGGGGAATGGTCGCGCAGTTGGCGACCATCGACGGCGTGGGCGCGAGCCCTTCGAACCCGCTCCACAGCCCCGGCGGGATGGTCAACAGCGCATACTCGTTCTCGCCCAGCACCACCTCCATCACGGCGCCCGCCGTGGCGCTGCCCGGCCGCGGATCGTAGAGCACGACCTTCACGCGGCCGACGGGCACGGCGTAGTTGAGCGTCATCTCCCGGTGACGATGCCACGCCTTCACCACGCCGGGATTCACCCACGAGAAGTAGATCTCGCCGAATCGCAGGTAGTGCGGCGCGTCTTCCCGCAGCATGTGCATGATCCGGCCGCGGTCGTCCGGAATCTGCCGCAGCGGCGTGAGGAGAACGCCGGCGATCATCCGGCCCACGATGCTCGCCGGTTCGCCGTCACCAGGTCTTCCATGGCGCCCGCCCGTGCTCCCACAGGTCGTTGAGCACGTTCCGGTCGCGGACCGTGTCCATGCACTGCCAGTAGTCGTGCAGCCGGTGCGCGAAGAGCTGCCCGTCCGCGGCGAGGCGCTCGAGCGGCTGCTCCTCGAGCACCGTCTCGTCGCCCTCGATGTAGTCGAAGATGCCGGGCTCGAAGACGAAGAATCCCCCGTTGATCCACCCCTCCGACGTCTGCGGCTTCTCCTTGAACTCCACGACGCGATCGCCGTCGAAGCCGAGGGCACCGAAGCGTGCGGTGGGACGGACGGCCGTGACGGTGGCGAGCCCGCCATGTGACCGGTGGAACTCGAGCAGACGCGCGATGTCGATGCGCGCGACGGCGTCGCCGTAGGTCATCATGAAGGTCCCGTGCGGCCGCAGCTTGTGCTCGAGGCGCTTCAGGCGGCCGCCGGTCATCGTGCGCTCGCCGGTGTCCATCAGGTGCACGCGCCAGTCCTCGCCGCGCGCCTCCTCGAACTGCGTCACGCCGGACGAGAGGTCGACCACGCCGTCCCGGCTGCGAGCGTAGTAGTGCAGGAAGTAGTCGCGGATCACCTCGCCCTTGTAGCCGAGCGCGAGGACGAACTCCTTGAACCCCTGGGTGCCGTAGACGCGAAGCAGATGCCAGAGGATGGGGCGTCCGCCGATCTCGACCATCGGCTTCGGCTTGATCTGCGTCTCCTCGGAGAGACGAGTCCCGAGGCCGCCGCAAAGGATGACCGTTTTCATGAGAAGGAAGCGGGCAGGGAGGGGCTGGTCAGTCGGCGGGCGCGGCGAGGGCGCGGGCGAGCTCCTCGATCACCGTGTCGACGTCGGCGTCCGACAGGTCCACGTGCAGGGGCAGCGTGAGCAGCTCCTGATGCAGCTGGCGAGTCACGGGGAAACCGGCCGAGTCGGCGGCAAAGAGCGTGAGCGTGTGATTGGGCTTGTAGTGCACCCCCGTCTCGACGCCTCGCGTCCGCAGCGTGGCTTGCACGGCATCGCGCCGGCCGTCGAGGATGCGCACGGGTTGGATGTGCGGGACCACACCGGGCGCGGTCTCGAGCAGGGCGACGCCCGGGACGCCGGCGAGCCCGCGCCGGTAGCGCTCCGCGAGGGCGACGCGTCGTGGAGCGAACTCCCCGTCGAGCCGGCCGAGCTGTACCCGCCCGATCGCCGCCATGATGTTGCTCATGTGGTATCGCCAGCCCGGCTGCGTGACGTCGAAGTCCCAGCTCCGTTCGCCGCGATACCGCGCGTCGGTGTCGCGCTGCACGCCGAGCAGGCGCGCATCCTCGACGGACTGGCGGACGCGAGGGTCGGCGGTGACGACCGCACCCCCCTCGCCGCAGGTGATGTTCTTGATGCCGTCGAAGCTGAAGCAGATCACGTCGCCCTCGGCGCCGATCGGGATGCCGTCGCGCGTCCCGCCGAAGGCATGCGCCGCGTCCTCGATCACGCGGAGGCCGTGCGCGCGCGCGAGCGCGTAGACGCCGGTGACGTTCGGCAGGTACCCGGCGTAGTGGACCGGCATGATCGCGCGGGTGCGCGGCGTGAGGCGGCGTGCCGCATCATCCAGGGCGATCGTGGCCGTGGCGAGGTCCGCATCGCAGGCGACGGGTGTCGCGCCCGTGGCGCGAATCGCCTGGAAGCAGGACACGAAGGTGAGGGAGGGCACCAGCACCTCGTCGCCGGGGCCGATGCCGCACGCCTGCACCGCCAGCTGCAGGGCGGCCGTGCCCGTGGCCACGGAGGTGACCGACATCCGGGGGCCGAGATATCGCTCGAGCTCCTCCTCGAACGCCCGGGTGTCCGCGCCCATCCCGAGGTACTCCCGCTCGAGGACCGTGCTCACCGCCGCCCGTTCAGCGGGTCCCATCGCGCACTTGGACAGCCTGATGGACGTGCGACTCAATGCGCCTGCCGTGGTGGGAGTCGAGGAGGAGCCGGGAAGTGTAATCGCGCGCTCCCGACGACGGAAGTTCGCGCGCGTGTGGCGACCCTTGCCCGTCGACCGTGCGCATGGCCAGTATTCCGGCTCCGCAGCGCTCGCGCAGGGCAGACACGGCAGGGACATGAACGGACGACTGAAGACCCGCATCGCGGCGCGTGAAGTCACGATCGGCACGTGGATGAACATCGGTCACGCGGCGGTCGCGGAGATCATGGCCGACGCCGGTTTCGACTGGCTCGTGATCGATCTCGAGCACACGGCCATCACGATCCGCGAGGCGGAGGAGCTCATCCGGATCGTCGACCTCAAGGGGGTGACGCCGCTCGTGCGCGTCAGCGCGAACGATCCCGTGCAGATCAAGCGCGTGCTCGATGCGGGAGCGGGCGGGGTGATCGTGCCGATGGTCAACAGTGCCGCCGACGCGGCCGCGGCGGTGCGGGCGGTGAAGTACCCGCCGGTGGGCACCCGCGGCGTCGGGATCGGTCGCGCGCACCGGTACGGCCCGGGCTTCGCCGAGTACGAGTCGACGGTGAACGAGTCGACGATCGTCGTCGCGCAGATCGAGCACAAGGACGCGATCGCGAACCTCGGCGAGATCCAGGGCACGCCCGGCATCGACGCGACGATCATCGGTCCGTACGACCTGTCCGCGTCCGTCGGGCGGCCAGGGCTGCTCGACGATCCGGTCGTGGTGGCGCTGCTGCGCCGGTACGAAGCTGATTCAAAGGCCGCCGGCAAGCCCCTCGGCGTGCATGTGGTCCCGCCCCGGATCGAGCTGCTGCAGGAGAAGATCGCCGCGGGCTACACCTTCCTCGCCTACAGTGTCGACTTCCTGTTCCTGGGCGAGGCGTGCCGAGGGGATCTGGCCCGGCTGCGCGCGCCGCGTGGCGGTGACTAGATTTGACCGGCGCCCGCAGTCGCGGCGCCCCGCCGGTCCCACTTCTGGAGCTCCTCGTAATGCACGTCGTCGGATTCATCGCCGCCCGGATGGCGTCGACCCGATATCCTGGCAAGCCGTTGGCGCCGATTCGCGGTGTGCCGATGATCGGCCACGTGTTCCACCGCGCTCGGCTCGCGCGCACGCTCGACGACGTCGTCGTGGCGACGTGCGACGACGCGATTCTGGAGTACTGCGACGGCATCGGCGCCATGGGCATCCGGACTCGCGACACTCACGAGCGGGCGACGGATCGCATCGCCGAGGCGCTCCCGTACTACGAGGAGGCGACCGGACACCGCGTCGACGTGGCGGTGCTGGTGCAGGGCGACGAGCCGATGCTCGTGCCCGAGATGCTCGACGAGCTCGTGGCCCCGATGCGCGCCGACGCGCTGTCGATCGGGAACCTCATCAGCCCGATCGGCAGCGCCGAGGAGTTCGAGGATCCCAACACGGTCAAGGCGGTGCGCGATCGCGACGACTTCGCGCTGTACTTCTCTCGCGAGGCGATCCCCTCGCGCGCGAAGTACTCGCGCGCCGTGCCGATGTGGAAGCAGCTCGGCCTCATCGCCTTCCGCCGCGACGCGCTGCTGGACTACACCCAGCTCGCGCCGACGCCGCTCGAGGAGATCGAGTCGGTGGACATGAACCGCGTCCTCGAGCATGGCCGCCGGATCAAGCTCGTGGAGACCCGGCACCGCACGACCGCGGTGGACACGCCGGGCGACCTGGCGCGAGTCGACGCGCTCATGGCGAACGACCCGCTGATGGCGACGTACGCCGCCCGGAGCGCCGCGCGATGAAGGAGGCCGAGATCCGCAGCCGGACGGCCCACAACACCTACCTGGCTCTGGTGAGCGCGGACGCGGAACGGCTCGCGCAGGACCACTCGGCCTTTGCCGCGATCGACTGTCCATGCTGCGGCGGGCGATCCATCATCGAGGAGTTCCAGAAGGCCGGCTTTCGCTACGTGAGCTGCGAGTCGTGCGCGACCTTGTTCGTCAACCCGCGCCCGACGTTCGACTCGCTGATGGCGCTCTACGCCGACTCGCCATCGACCCGGTACTGGGTCGAGGAGTTCTTCAAGCCGATGGCCGAGGCGCGGCGCGCGCGGATCTTCCGGCCCCGCGCGCAGTACGTGGCCGAGCATTTTCCCGACGTCGCCCGTGGCCGGGTGGGTGACATCGGTGCCGGCTTCGGGCTGTTCCTCGAGGAGCTGCAAGCCCTCTGGCCGGCGGCGAACCTCGTCGCCATCGAGCCGTCGGCCGACATGGCGGCCATCCTCCGCACGAAGGGGATCCCGGTCGTCGAGCAGATGCTGGAGCAGGTGCCGCCGAGCGAGGCGGGCTTCGACCTGCTCACCGCCTTCGAGCTGTTCGAGCATCTCCACGACCCGGCGGGCTTCCTGCGCCACGTCGCGCGGCTGCTGCGGCCGGGCGGGGTGCTGTATCTCACCACGCTGAGCGGGTTCGGCTTCGACATCCAGGTGCACTGGGCGAGCTCGAAGAGCGTGTCGCCGCCGCATCATCTCAACTTCGCCAATCCCGCGTCCATGGCACGGCTGCTCGAGCGCACCGGGTTCGACGTGATCGAGATCGCGACGCCAGGAGAGCTGGACTGGGACATCGTCGAAGGCAACTGGCAGCAGGAGGGGATCGATCCGGGGCGGCTGTGGCGCACCGTCTCCCGGCACGGCGGGGACGACGCGAAGCGCCGGCTGCAGGGATGGATCCGGGAGAGCGGCTTCAGCTCCCACCTGCGCGCCGTCGCGCGCCGGCGAGGGTGACCGTGAAGCCTCCCCTTCGCGTCGGTGTGGCGGGGTACGGCGTCGTGGGTCGGCGGCGCCGGCAGGTCGTCGACGCCAATCCGCTCATGAAGACGGTCGCCGTCAGCGACATCACCTTCGCCGACGCGCCGCTCGAGGACAGCGCGGTGTACGTCGAGTCGTCGTGGGAGCGGCTGCTCGATCACGAGCTCGACGTCCTCATCGTGAGCCTACCCAACCACATCGCGCCCGACGCGACGATCGCCGGGCTCGAGCATGGGCTGCACGTGTTCTGCGAGAAGCCGCCCGGCCGGTCCGTGGCGGACATCCGCCGCGTCCGCGCGGTGGAGCAGGCGCATCCCGGGCAGCGGCTCAAGTACGGCTTCAACCATCGCTACCACGACTCGGTCATCGAGACCAAGCGCATCATCGAGTCGGGGCGCTACGGGCGGGTGATCAACGTCCGCGGCGTGTACGGCAAGAGCTCGATCATTCCCTTCTCGGGCGGGTGGCGCTCCGAGCGGACGGTCGCCGGCGGCGGCATCCTGCTCGATCAGGGCATCCACATGCTCGACATGATCCGCTACTTCTGCGGCGACTTCGACGAGGTCCAGAGCTTCGTGTCGAACGGCTACTGGAAGCACGACGTCGAGGACAACGCGTACGCGCTGATGCGCTCGCGGCACGGCGTGGTGGCGATGATTCATTCGACGGCGACGCAGTGGCGCCACACCTTCCGCCTGGAGGTCACGCTCGAGGAGGCGCTGCTCGAGCTGACGGGGATCCTGTCCGGCTCCAAGAGCTACGGCGAGGAGCGCCTCACCGTGGTCCCACGAAAGGACGGCTCCGCGGTGGGGGCCCACGAGGAGACGACGACGCAGTATCTTGATGACCACTCCTGGAAGGACGAGATCGAGGAGTTCGCGGACGTTCTGCTGACGGGGGCGCCGGTCCTTCACGGAACCAGCTACGACGCGGAGCGGGTGATGGAGCTGGTGTTTCGCATCTATCACGCCGACTCGCGATGGCGCGAGGCGTACGACATTCCCGATCCTCGCGTGCCGTAACACCCCAAGCCGATCCCATGCCAAGCAAGCTCGAGGACCTGGCGCGCAGCGCCGCGTCACCCGCCGCGTTCGCGCGCGGATATTTCGACTATCTCAAGTCCGTGCTGGACGCCGTGTCGCCGGCGGCGATCGAGGCGCTCGTCGGTGAGCTCGAGGCCGTCCGGGCCGAGGGGCGGACGATGTTCATCGCCGGCAACGGCGGCTCCGCCACCACCGCAACCTCCATGGCGAACGACCTGGGGTTCGACGTCGTGAAGAAGAGCGGCACGACGGTGCCCTTTCGCCTGCTCGCCCTGACCGACAGCAACGCGGTGCTGACGGCGGCCGCCAACGACATCGGGTACGAGCAGGTCTTCGTCACCCAGCTCGTGATGCACTGGCGCGAGGGCGATCGGCTGCTGCTCATCTCCGCCAGCGGCAACTCGCCGAACCTGATCGAGGCGGCCAAGTGGGTGAAGGCCCGGGGCGGCCGCGTCACGTCGTTCCTCGGCTTCGACGGCGGCCGGCTGCGCGAGCTGTCCGACGTGGTGGTCCACGTGCCGACGGTCAAGGGGGAGTACGGGCCGGTGGAGGACGCGCATCTGATCATCAACCACGTGCTCGCGCACTGGTTCCAGGTGCGCCTGCGCGGCAGCTGATGCAGCCCGACTTTGCGGGCCGGGTGGCGCTCGTCACCGGCGGCACCCGCGGCATCGGGCTCGCCGTCGCCGAGCAGCTCGCCGAGCGTGGCGCCACCGTGCACGTCACCGGGCGCGACGCGACCCGCGAGGAGTCGCGCGCCCTCGGCCGGCGGAGTGGGTGGACCTTTCACGCCGTCGACTACGCCGATCCGGCCGCCGTCGGCACGTTCATCGACGCCGTCGTGGCAACGACGCCGTTCGACGTGCTCGTCAACAACGCCGGCATCAACCGCGTCCGGCCGATCGCGCAGACGCGGCTGGACGACTGGCGCGAGCTGCAGGCGGTCAACCTCGAGGCGCCCCTTCGCCTCACGATGGCGGTGGCCGACGGCATGCAGCGGCGGCGATACGGCCGCATCGTCAACATCAGCTCGATCTTCGGCGTCGTGAGCAAGGCGCATCGCGCGCTCTACTCCATCTCCAAGTTCGGGATCCGCGGGCTCACCATTGCCTCCGCGCTCGAGCTGGCGCCCCACGGCGTGCTGGTGAACGCCATGGCCCCCGGGTTCGTGCGCACCGAGCTGACGGCGAGCATCCTGAGCGAGGCGGAGCAGGAAGCGCTCGCGCGACAGGTACCCATGGGCCGCTTCGCCGAGGCGGGGGAGATCGCGCGGGTGATCTGCTTCCTCGCCAGCGAGGCGAACAGCTACATCACCGGCCAGACGATCGTCGCCGACGGGGGCTTCACGAGTGGCTGAGCCGCTGCTGATCCGGTCGCGGCTCTGGGACTACCCGGTGCGCTTCACCGCCGACGTGGCGGGTGCGCTCGACGCTGCGGCGGAGGAGCCCGGCGTGCTGGTGATCGACGCGACGGTGCGGGAGCGATTCGGCGTCGGCCGGTGGCGCGACGACCGTGTGATCACCATCCCGGCACACGAGGAGACGAAGACCCTCGCCGGCAGTGGCGACCTTCTGGCGCAGCTGGTGGCCGGCGGCATGCGCCGCAGCCATCGCCTCGTCGTCGTCGGCGGGGGGATCGTGCAGGACGTGGCCAGCTTCGCGGCCTCCGTGCTCTATCGCGGCGTATCGTGGGTGTTCTTTCCCACGACCCTTCTCGCGCAGTGCGACAGCTGCATCGGCGGCAAGACGTCGATCAACCACGCCGGGGCCAAGAACATCCTCGGCAACTTCCATCCGCCGCGGGAAGTGGTGATCGACACCGGCTTCCTGGAGACGCTGCCGGACGCCGCGATCGGGTCGGGGATCGGCGAGATGCTTCACTACTTCGTCTACGCGGACAGCCCCTTTCTCGAGCGCACGGCACGCGAGCACGACGCGCTGCTCGGCGACCGATCCCGCCTGGCCCCCTTCATCGACGAAAGCCTCCGGATCAAGCAGCGCGTCATCGAGCAGGACGAGTTCGAGCAGGGGGAGCGGGCGAAGTTCAACTACGGGCACACCTTCGGCCATGCGCTCGAGGCGGCGACGGCGTACGCCGTGCCGCATGGCTACGCCGTGACGGTGGGGATGGACCTGGCGAACTTCGTGAGCCGCGAGATCGGGCTCATGGCGCCGGACACCTTCGACGCGCTGCACGCGGTGCTTCGCGTGAACTTTCCGGCGTACGACTGGCGCACGCTCGATCTCGCGAGCTACGCGACGCTCCTGACGCGGGACAAGAAGAACACCGCGACGCAGGTCCGCTGCATCCTCGCCGAGGGGCCCGGACGGCTCCGGGTGCACCCGCTGCGGCTCCGCGAGGACGGCCTCGATCGGCTCGTGCAGCGCTACTTCACGTCGGAGCTGCCGTATGCCTGACGGCGCGCGCGTTCTCATCACCACGGTGCCATTCGGCGAGGTGGACGACACGCCGCTGCGGCTGCTCCGCGGCGCCGGCATCGACTTCACCGTCAATCCGCTCGGCCGCAAGCTGAAGCCCGCCGAGGCGGCCGAGATGGTGCGCGACTACGACATCGTGATCGCCGGTACCGAGCCGATCACCGACGACGTGATGGCCCGCGCGCCGCGGCTCAAGCTGATCAGCCGGGTGGGAGTCGGGCTCGATTCGGTGGATCTGCTGGCGGCGCGGCGCCGCGGCATCGGCGTGTCGTACACGGCCGACGCTCCCGCCGCCGCCGTGGCGGAGCTGACGATCGGCCTCATCATCGACGTGCTACGGTCCGTCAGCGTGGCCAGCGCAAGCCTGCGCGCGGGGCGATGGGACCGGCTGTTCGGCCGTCGCATCGCCGAGTGCACGGTGGGCGTCGTGGGCATGGGGCGCATCGGGCGACGGGTGGTCCGTCACCTGTCGGCATTCGGCGGGCGCGTGCTGGTGTGCGACCGGGTGCTCGACGAAGGGTGGGCCCGGCAGTGGGGAGCGACGCCGGCCACCTTCGACGAGATCCTCCGCGAGTCGGACGTGGTCACGCTGCATGTCCCGCTGGCCCCGCAGACGCGGGGAATGATCGGGGCGGAGGAGATCGCGCGCATGCGGCCCGAGGCGGTGGTCGTGAACACGGCGCGGGGGGGTGTGGTGGACGAGGCCGCGCTGCTCGCGGCCCTGCGCGCCGGACGGCTGGCGGGCGCGGCGGTGGACGTGTTCGAGGAAGAGCCCTACCATGGGCCGCTGGCCGCCGAGCCTCGCTGCCTCGTCACGCCGCATCTCGGCTCGATGTCGCGGGACTGCCGCGCGCGAATGGAGATCGAGGCGACGGAGGAAGCCATCCGCTTCGCGCGTGGCGAGCCGCTGCAGCAATCCGTTCCCCCCGAGGAGTACGCGATCCGTGAGGGGTGAGCGGGACTAGATGCCGTGTGCGGCCAGGTGGCGGAGGTAGTTCCCGTACACGCTCGCTGGCGCCTCGGTCGCCAGCCGGGCGAAGGCGTCGGCGTCGATGAAACCGCGGTGCAGGGCGATCTCCTCGAGGCAGGCGATCTTGGCCCCCGTGCGCTCCTCGATGGCCTCGATGAAGACGCCCGCCTTGAGCAGCGACTCCGCGGTGCCGGTGTCGAGCCAGGCGATGCCGCGCCCGAGCGTCTCCACGTGCAACGTGCCGGCGTCGAGGTAGACGCGATTGAGGTCGGTGATCTCGAGCTCTCCGCGCGACGAGGGCGCAAGCTCGCGCGCGATGCGAATCACGTCGCCATCGTAGAAGTAGATGCCGGGAACGGCGTACCGGCTGCGGGGCGTCTTTGGCTTTTCTTCGAGGCTCACCGCCTTGCCCGCCGCGTCGAGCTCGACGACCCCGTAGTGGGTCGGGTCGGCGACGGCGTAGCCGAAGATGGTGGCGCCGTTGGTCCGCGCGGCCGCGCGCTGGAAGATCTGCGCGAGCCCTGCGCCGTGGAAGAGATTGTCCCCGAGGATGAGCGCGGACGGCGAGGCGCCGACGAAGTCGGCGCCGATCCGGAAGGCGTCGGCGAGGCCGGCGGGGCGGGGCTGCTCGGCGTAGGCGAAGCGCATCCCGAGGCGCTCTCCCGTGCCCAGCAGCGCCTCGTACCGCGGCAGGTCCGTGGGGGTGGAGATGATGAGCACCTCCCGGATTCCCGTCAGCATCAGGACGGAGAGCGGGTAGTAGATCATCGGCTTGTCGTAGACCGGCAGCAGCTGCTTGGTGACGCCGAGCGTTGCCGGATAGAGCCGGGTCCCGGAGCCGCCGGCGAGGATGATCCCTTTGCGATGCATGTCGGTTGGCGGTGAGGTGGACGATAATCTCGACATCGCGCGCCGGTTGCGGCAGTGGCGGTCGTCCGGGGGCGTTGCGCGGGCGGGCTGAATCTGCGTGCCGACCTTGAGATGGCCCGTCCCCGAGGGCATCTTTCCGCCCTGGATTTCGCGTCGCGGCTGCTGCGTTTCCGCGCGGCCGCGCGGTGCCGGGACGCCGCCGGCCACCGCTTCGCCGGCATCCTGTGGCGACTCGGCGGGCCGCCCCGCGACCATCGAGGATGCTGCTCTTGCGAACACCGGAACTCGGGATGGATGAACGTACACGGCGGGGTGGCTCGCGTCGCGGGTGCCGGTGGGTCACGGCATGAGTGACACGCTGGTGCGCGACGAGCGGGGTGCCGTCGGGGACGCGCCACCGCGCGCCGCGTCGCCGCGTTCCGCGCGCTCGCCCGCCGCGGGCGCGGAGGATCTCACGCTCGTCCGGGTGATGACGCAGCTGCTCCGCGATCGTCGTCGGATCCTGTTCTGGACGGCGCTGGTCGGCACCATCGCGCTCGTGATCGCGCTCGTTACCCGGCCCGTCTACTCGGCCGACGCCTCGTTCACTCCGCAGGTCGCCGACGCCGGCCGCTCCGGCCTCTCGTCGCTCGCCGGCCAGCTCGGACTGAGCATGCCCGGCAGCGCGGCGTCACAGTCGCAGTTCTATGCGGAGCTGCTGCGCTCTCATGCCCTGCTCGCGCCCCTCGCCACCGACACGCTCACGGTGCCGGAGCTCGGTCCGGGGCCGCGGACCTTTGCGTCCCTCTTCAAGGCAGAGGGCTCGCCGGAGCGCGTCGCCGAGGTGTTCGTCGAGCAGGCCACGCGCGCCTCGGCGGTGCACGTGAGCATCCAGACCGGCACGGTCAGCCTTCGCGTCACCACGCCGTGGCGGAGCGTGTCGCTGGCGCTGGCCAACCGGATGCTGCGCGGCGTGAACGAGTACAACGTGCGGTCGCGTCAGTCGCAGGCGGCGGAGGAGCGCCGCTTCGTCGAGGCGCGGCTGGCCGTGGCCCGCCAGGAGCAGCGCGCGGCCGAAGACCGGCTCGAGGGGTTCCTGCGGGCGAATCGGCAGTTCGTGTCGCCGGAGCTCACCTTCGCGCGCGAGCGGCTGCAGCGCGAGGTCAATCTGCAGCAGGCGCTGGTGAGCACCCTGGCCCAGTCGTACGAGGACGCGCGGATCCGCGAGGTGCGGGACACCCCGGTCATCACCATCGTCGAGTCGCCCTCGGCGTCCACGCTGCCCGACCCGCGCCGCCGGGCGTTCAAGGTGGCGGTCGGACTGCTGCTCGGCGCGCTGATCGGCATCGTCATCAGCCTGGCGAAGGACGCCATGGCGCGGCGGTCCGCGGTGGGCGATACGGAAACCGACGAGTTTCTGCGGCAGCTTCGCGCGGCCCGCGCCGATCTGGGCCGGTTGTTTCGCCGCCGGCGAGCGGGGAAGGCGTCGAGTGGCCAGCAGGTCTAGCATCCCGCGCGGCTGCGGCGCACCGGCGTCGGCGTGACCGCCGGTCTCACGCCCCCGCCCCCGGCGCCGCCGCCGACCAGGACGACGGCGCCCGAGGCGCCCGACGTGCTGGCCGCCGTCCTGCCGCGTCTGCGCGAGGCAGGGGCCCACACCCTGGTGTACGGAATCGGGTCGGCGCTCCAGGCGGCGTCGGGATTCATCCTCATCCCGCTGTACACCCGCCACTTCGATGCGGCGACGTACGGGGTGTTCGCGCTCCTCACCCTCGTGAGCACCTTCGGGGCGACGGCGTTCTCCTTCGGCGCCCCGTCCGCGCTGGCCCGGTCGTATTTCGACTACACCGAGCCCGCGGACCGGAAGGGCGTCGTGGCGACGTCGATCTATCTCGTGCTCGCCGGAGGGCTGCTCGCGATGGGGATCACGATCGCCGCGTCCGAGGCGATCTCCCAACGGATCATCGGCAGTCCCGCCTACGGGCCGCACCTCCGCCTGATCCTCGCGATGGCCATCCTCGCGCAGGTCGGCGGCGTGCTGTTGGTGCTCGCCCGATTCAAGCGCCGGTCGATGCTGGTGGTCGGCACCAATCTGGTCGCGCTCGTCGGGACGTCCGTGCTGATCTGGTACCTGCTCACGTCGTGGCAGCTCGGCCTGATGGCGCCGATCATCGGCATGCTGGTGTCGCAGGGCGTGCAGGTGCTGTGGCTCGGCTGGGCGCTGCGCGACGACATCGGCGTGCGCGGCATGCGGCGCGAGGTGCCGGTGCAGCTCGCGTACGGGCTGCCGGCGGCGGCGGTCGGGGTGCTCTACTACGCCCTGGACTCGGTGGACCGGGTGCTGCTGAACAAGCTCACCGACACGTCGGCCGTGGGCGTGTACTCGCTGGGGTATCGCATCGCCTTCGTCATCAACGTGCTGCTCGTCCAGCCCTTCGGCCAGATCTGGACGCCGATGCGCATGGAGTATCGGCACGACGCGCACGCGCGCCGGCTGTTCGCCGTGGTCCTGCGGTATTTCCTCCTGGCGGGGCTCGTCGGCTCGCTGCTCATCGGCACCTTCTCGGGCGAGCTGGTCGCCCTCGTGGCCGGTGGCGCGCAGTACCGGGAGGCCTACCGCGTGGTGGGACTGGTCATGCTCGGCTACGTCGCGTACGGCGCGCTCGGCATCGTCGACGCGGGCATCATCTTCGAGCGCAAGGTGCACTTCCACCTCGTCAACTTCGCCGTGGCGCTCGCGCTCAACGTCGCGCTCAACTTCCTGCTGATCCCGCGGCTCGGCATCGTCGGGGCCGGCCTCGCGACCCTGCTCACGTACGCGGTGGTGACCATCGTTGCAGGCGCGCTGTCCGTTCGCCTGTACCGCGTGCCGTGGGAGCTCGGGCGCATCACGATGTGCGTGCTGCTCGCCGTGGGTGCGCTCCTCGCCGCCGCCTTCCTGCCCATCGGCACGCCGGTCGGCGTGGCGATCAAGGTCGGTCTCTTGGCCGCGGTCCTGCCGCTGCTGTGGTTCGCCGGCACGGAGCCCGCGGAGCGCGCCGTCGCGGCGTCCGTCACGCGAGTCGCGGCCGCGTGGCTCGCGCGGCCGTTCACCCGGCAACCGCTTCCCGAGCCATGACCATGCTCTCGCAGGCCGCCGCGTGGTTCGTTCGCCGCACGCGCCCGTACGCGCGCGCGCTGGCGTACGCGTATGGCGTCCGGCTCGATTGGCACTGCGAGCCGACCGGGCAGCATCCGCTGCAGATCGAAGGCGGCAGCGCGCAGGCCACGGCGAACATCCCGCGTAGCGTGCGCTTCAACACCCGCAGCGGCGCCATCTTCGTCGGACGGGACACGGTCTTCGGCGAGGACGTGCAGGTGCTGACCGGCAAGCATCTCGCGCTGTGGGAGGCTGAGCGCGCCGGCGTCCCGCTCCACCACGTCCCGGAGAGCGGACGCGAGATCCGGATCGGGCGAGGCTGCTA
This sequence comes from Gemmatimonadaceae bacterium, assembly GCA_013361335.1. Taxonomy (GTDB): domain Bacteria; phylum Gemmatimonadota; class Gemmatimonadetes; order Gemmatimonadales; family Gemmatimonadaceae; genus AG11. Next base: position 43,973 of record JABFYH010000115.1, read on the forward strand.
CATCGGGACTGGCGCGATCCTCATCGGACCGTTGGTCGTCGGCGACCATGCGGTGATCGGGGCAGGGAGCGTCGTGACGCACGACGTGCCGCCCCGCACCTTCGTCGCCGGCGTGCCGGCGCGGGTGATCCAGGCGCACGTGGAGGTCGGGTCGTGACGCTGCCCGTCGAATGGCATCGATTGGTGGTGCGCGGCGACGCGCGCGGCACGCTCATTCCGGTGGAGCTCGGGCGCGACGTCCCCTTTCCGACGGCGCGCGTCTACTTCATCTCGGGCACCATGGCCGGGGTCCGGCGCGGCTTCCACGCCCACCGCGCGTTGACGCAGCTCGCGGTGTGCATCACCGGCTCGTGCCGCTTTCTGCTCGACGACGGCGCATCGAAGGTGGAGGTCGCGCTCGACGCGCCCGGCTGCGGCGTGCTCGTGCGTCCGATGATCTGGCACGAGATGTACGACTTCTCCAGCGACTGCGTGCTGGCGGTGTTCGCCGATGGTCCCTACGACGAGTCGGACTACGTGCGCGACTACGCGGAGTTCGCCTCGCTGGCCGGAGCGGCGCGATGATCCACGCGATGGCCGACGTGCAGAGCGACCAGATCGGCCCGGACACCCGGATCTGGCAGTACAGCATCGTGCTGCCCGGCGCCGTGATCGGCGCCGGCTGCAACGTGAACGCGCACTGCCTCATCGAGGGGGGCGCGCGCCTCGGCGATCGGGTGACGATCAAGTGCGGGGTCTACGTGTGGAATGGGGTGAACCTCGCCGACGACGTGTTCGTCGGGCCCAATGCCACCTTCACCAACGACCTGCATCCCCGCTCGCGACGCCCACCGGCGCAGTGGGTGCCCACCGTCGTGCAGCGCGGCGCGTCCATCGGCGCCGCGGCGACGATCGTCGCCGGCGTGACGATCGGCGAGTACGCGCTCGTCGGCGCGGGCAGCGTTGTGACCCGGGACGTTGGCGCGTACCGGGTCGTGGTGGGCGTGCCGGCGCGACCACAGGGATGGATCTGCCGCTGTGCGGAGCGCCTCGGCGAATCGCTCGTTTGTGGCGCGTGCGGCCGGCGCTACGTTCGGCGAGGAGACGGGTTGGCGCCGCTTGAGCCGACCGAGCCGGCGTCATGACCCACGTCCCCGTCGTCCCGCCGCCTACCATTTCGTTGCCACCCGACGCGCCCCGGATGATCCCCTTCCTCGATCTCAAGCGCATCAACGCGCGCGACCGCGACCGCCTCCTCGCCGCGATGGCCCGCGTGCTCGATTCGGGCTGGTACATCCTGGGGCAGGAGGTGCGCGAGTTCGAGCGCCGCTTCGCCGAGTACACCGGAGTGCCGCACGCGATCGGGGTCGCCAACGGGATGGACGCGCTCACGCTCGTCTTTCGCGCGCTGCGGGAGCTGGGCCGGATCGCGGCGGGCGACGAGGTGCTCGTCCCGTCCAACACCTACATCGCCACGATCCTCGCGCTGACCGAGAATCGTCTGACGCCGGTGCTCGTCGAGCCGGATCCGCGCACCTTCAACATGGACCCGGCGCGCGTCCGCGAGGCGATCACCCCGCGCACGCGTGCGATTCTCACCGTCCACCTGTACGGCCGACTCGGCTGGTCGCCGGAGCTGCAGGCGGTCGCGGACGCCGCCGGCGTTCCGATCGTCGAGGACGCGGCGCAGTCGCAGGGTGCGGCGCTCGACGGCCGCCGCGCCGGATCGCTCGGCCTGGCCACCGGGACGAGCCTCTATCCGGGGAAGAACCTGGGCGCGCTGGGGGACGCGGGCGTCGTCACCACCTGGGATGCGCCCCTCGCCGAGGCCGTGCGGACGATCGCCAACTACGGGTCGCAGCGGAAATACGAGAACCGGTACAAGGGGGTCAACAGCCGGCTCGACGAGCTGCAGGCGGCAATGCTGGTGGTGAAGCTCGACCGGCTCGACGCCGACAACGCCCGGCGGCGCACGATCGCCGCGCGCTATGGCGCGGGCATCCGCAACCGGGCGATCGCTCTCCCGGAGCCGGGCCCGGAAGGCGCGCACGTATGGCATCTGTACGTCGTGCGCGCCGACGATCGCGACGAGTTGCAGCGGCACCTCGCCGCGCACGGCATCCAGACGCTCGTGCATTATCCGACCCCGCCTCACCAGCAGCCGGCGTACGCGGAATGGGCGGACCGGAGCTACCCGATCGCCGAGGCCATCCATCGCACGGTGCTCAGCCTTCCGATGGACCCGACGATGAGCGACGCGGACGTGGACGCCGTCATCGCGACGTGCAACACCTTCCGCGGCGCCACCTGACGGCCGACGGGGTCGCGCCCTTTCGGGCGCGCCGGATCTCACTCGACTTTTTGGAGCACGGCAATGGACAGCGGGTCTCCCATCCCCACCGCGTTCGGCGGACAGCTCTCGGGCAAGCGGGTGCTGCTCACGGGGCACACGGGCTTCAAGGGCTCGTGGCTGGCGGCGTGGCTCACCGAGCTCGGTGCGCACGTCACCGGCTTCTCCGACGGCATCCCGAGCGAGCCGGCGCACTTTCAGATCGCCGGGATGGCCGATCGGGTCGCGCATCGCCTGGGTGACGTGCGCGATCGCGACGCCGTCGCGCGCGTGATCGGGGAGGTGCAGCCGGACGTCGTGTTTCACCTGGCCGCGCAGGCTCTCGTGCGGCGTTCCTTCGAGGATCCCGCGCGGACCTTCGAGACGAACACGCTCGGCACTCTCAACGTGCTGGAGGCCGTTCGCCAGGCGGGCGGCGTTGAGGCCCTGGTCCTCGTCACCTCCGACAAGGCCTACCGCAACGTCGAATGGGTGTGGGGCTATCGGGAAAACGACGCGCTGGGCGGCGAAGATCCGTACAGCGGCTCGAAGGGCGCGGCGGAGCTGGTCGCGTACTCGTACATGAAGTCCTACTTCGAGACGGGCGAGACGAAGGTCGCGACGGCGCGCGCGGGCAACGTCATCGGTGGCGGCGACTGGGCGGAGGATCGGATCGTGCCGGACTGCGTGCGCGCCTGGTCGGCACGGCAGACGGTCACGTTGCGTCACCCGCACGCGACGCGCCCGTGGCAGCACGTGCTCGAGCCGCTGAGCGGATATCTCTGGCTGGCCGCGCGCCTGCTGGCGAACGACCCGCGCGCGCGCGGCGAGTCGTTCAACTTCGGGCCTGACGCGAACGTGTCGGCGCCCGTGGTCACGCTGATCGAGCGGCTGGGCGATCGGTGGGCCGAGGCCAGGTGGGTGGTGGATCCCGCGGGGCTCGCCGGCCGACCGGAGGCGCGGCTGCTCAAGCTCTCCTGCGACAAGGCGCTGCTCGATCTCCAGTGGCATGCGACGCTCGGCTTCGACGAGACGGTCGCGTTCACCGCCGACTGGTATCGGACGTTCTACGCGGGCGATGCGGACGTCTGGGGGCTGACGACGCGACAGATCGGCCACTACACGGCACTCGCGGCCGAGCGCGGGCTGGCGTGGGCCAGCTAGACCCGGTGGCCGGGCTGGCCCGCGACGGACGACCGCCTCGGCGCGCCGTCGACCTGTCGGGGTTCATGTTCTCCGGCAAGTCCGCGGTGAGCGACCTGCTGCGCGAGTGTGATCGCGTGCTGGTCCCGAACTACCGGACCGAGTTCGATCTGCTGCGGATCGGCGGTGGGCTGATCGATCTCGAGAATGCCGTGGTCGATTGGTCCCCGATCCGCACCCAGTCGGCCCTCACCCGATTCGAGCGGACCGTTCAGCGCCTGGCGGCCACCCCGGCGTTTCCGGCGAACCTCGTCACCACCGGCTTCGGCTACGCGCGCCAGTACCCCGGCATCCTCGAGGGCGCGCGGCGCTTCGTCGACGAGATCGTGGACGTGGCCTGGAGCACGCCCTGGCCATTCGACGATCTGGACGACGGTCCCGTAGCGACCTTCACGCGCAAGCTGCGAAGTCGCTTCGGCGCGGCGCCACGACGGTCGTATCGGCTGGTCTCCGCCGAGCGGTTCCCTGGCGCGGCGAGCGCCTTCGTCTCGAGCCTGCTCTGGCAGGGGGCCGATCCGTCGCGCGATGACCTGGTGGTCACGCACAACGCCCTCGAGCCCTTCGACCCGGCGCGTCACCTGCATCTGCTCGGGCCCGGCGCGCGGAGCATCGTCGTCGACCGCGACCCGCGCGACATCTACGCGACGGCGATCACGACGCAGGTCGGCTTCAACGACGACCTCGAGTTCTACCGTCGCATCGCCGGCGCGCACGACGTCGAGACGTTCATTCGTCGTCACCAGGCGTATCGCCGCGCGTGCGCCCCGGCGAACGATCGGGTGCTGCGGCTGCGGTTCGAGGACGTCGCGTTGCGGTACGACGAGACGGTCGCCCGCGTGCTGGAGTTTCTGGAGCTGCCGAGCACCGCGCATGTGGCGCGCGGATCGCACCTCGACCCGGAGCGGACGCGGGCCAACATCGGTATCTGGCGCGCGCCGGCGCTCGCCGCGTACGCGGCCGACTTCGCACGCATCGAGGCGGAGTGCGGTGCGTAGTCCCCTCATCTTCTATTTCCCCTACCGCGGCACCGGGGGCGTGCCCGTGCTCTTTCTCCGCCTGGCGCAGCTGCTTCGCGGGGAGTACGACGTGTACCTGGTGGATCATCGCGACGGGGCGATGGGCGCGCGCGTGCCCCAGGGCGTGACGCTCCTCGACATCGACGCGCGGACGCCCTTCCCGGACGGCGGCGTGCTCGTGGTGCAGTCGCTCCTGCCCTGGAACCTCGCGGCGGCCGATCGGCTCGGTCCACGCACGCGGGTGCTGCTCTGGAACCTGCACCCGTACAACCTGTACCCGTACCTGTTCTCGGATTACGGCGCGTCCGTCGCGAAGCGCGCCGTCGCGCGGCTGGTGAACCCGCTGTCCGCGCTCCGGGTGCGCAAGATGCGCCACGTCGTGTCGTACCTCACCCGGCACCATGCCCTGGTCTTCATGGACGAGGAGAACCGGACGCGAACGCAGGCGTTCTTTCCCGGCCTGCCGATCGAAGGGCGCTACCTCCCCGTGCTGAGCGACGCGCCGGCGGAGCGACACCTGCGCCCGGCGGGAGGACCGCTGCGGTGCGGATGGATCGGCCGGCTCGTCGACTTCAAGGCGCACATCCTCTCGCATCTGATGGCGCGCCTGGACGCGGCGGTCACCGCGGTCGGCCCGATCACCCTCACCGTCATCGGGGACGGCGCGCATCGCGAGCGTCTGCAGCAGGAGGCGGCCGCGCTGACCCGGCTCAGCGTGACCTTCGTGCCACCGGTGCCGGTCGAACAGCTCGGCCGGCTCGTCGACGCCGAGATCGACGTGCTGTTCGCCATGGGCACCAGCGCGCTGGACGGAGCGAGTCGTGGCATCCCGACCTTCCTGGTGGACTACTCCTTCCGCCCGATCGAGGGACTCTACCGATTCCGGCTCATCCAGGAGTCGCGCGGGTTCAGCCTCGGCAACCTGGTGACGGAGACGAGCTTCGAGGCCACGTCGTCCCTCGAGGAGTCGCTGCGCGCGGTGCGGCGCGATTACGCGGCGCTCGCGTCGGCGGGGGTGGAGTACTGGCGCGCGCATCACTCACCCGACGCAGTGGCGGGCCGGTTCCGCGAGTGCGTGGCGGGGACCTCGGCGACCGTCGGCGAGATGCGCGCGGCGGGATTCCTGTCACCGGATCCGATCTCCCGCGCGGTGTTGCGACCGGCGCGGCGGCTCGCCGGCCTCTCCGCCAGCGCGGGGTTCGACAACGTATGACGAGCCTGCCGATGCCGCGCGGAGCGGTGGTGCCGACCGACACCCGTGCTCACACCGGCAAGGCGACCCCGATCGCCTTGCTCGTGCTGTTCGTGCTCGCGCCGAAGGCCGGCGTGGTCGACTTCTCGGGCCTCGTGATCGGCGTCTGGTTCCTCGTGGCGTGGCTGATGGGCAGCCGGCGGATCATCCTCTCCGACGACGGATCGCTGCTCGTGCCGCTGCTCTGGGTGACGCTGCTGGGGCTCGCGTGCGTCGCGTACCTCGTGTACGGACAGGTGTCGGCCGAGATCATCTTCAAGCCGGTCCGCCAGCTCGTCCTGTTGACGATGCTGATCTACCTGTTCCGGCAGTACGAGCTGACGGCGATCGATGCCCTCAAGGCGGCGCTGGTCGCCGCGGCGGCGAATGGTCTGGTGGTGATCCTCCAGTACGTGCTGGATGCGATGCACATCGCCCCGGACTTCCTGATCATGCCCGGGTTCGACGCGTCGATCAACGTCCCGTTTCGAAAGCCCGGCCTCACCGCCGGCTATCCGGTGGCGGGCATGCTCGCCGTGTTCGGCATCGTGATCGCGGCGTCGTGGCTGCGCGCCCGACGGGCCGGCTGGGTCGTGCTGTGCCTGCTGCTCTGCATGGTGTCGGTCACGGTGACGTCGAGGATGGCGCTGCTCTTCGGCATCGTCGCCATCATCGTGCTCGTCGTGCCCGCGGCCGTCGCGAGGCCGAGGCTGCTCATCCTGTACGGCACCATCGCCCTGGCGGGGGTGATCGCCTTCCAGCGGTACTCCGGCCTGCTGCACTACGACACGATCGGCGTGATGTTCGAGCTGTTCATCAACCTGTCGCAGGGCCAGGTGGAGACGAAGAGCACGACGGCGCTGATCGAGAGCTACGGGCTGCTCCCCGACAAGCTGCTCACGCTGTTGATCGGCAATGGCACGTACAATCTGTCGGACTCCGGATTGAACGTCGACGCGGGGTTCCAGTCGATCATGTTCTCCGCGGGCGGCGTCGCCCTGCTGCTCTACGTCGCCCTGTCGTGGTGCTACTTCCGCAAGGCGTGGTCAGCGGTGCGGGGGACGTACTTCTCCACGGCGGTGGTGCTGCTGTACGTGATGGTGATGGTCGCCAACCTCAAGACCGACGCCTTCTTCAGCCGGTCGTTCGGCGACGCCTGGCTGCTGATCGTGGCCGCCGGGTATGGCCTGGTGCGCGACGACGACGAGTGGGCGCGCCCGCGGGCCGACCGCCCTCCGGACGAGCCGCCAGGACCCGCACATTCCCGTCTGCCCGGTTATGTTTGACGGCTGGGCGGGAGTTGACTCGTGGAGAGGAGCCGGTCGATGGAGGTGAGCGGCAAGCGGGTGCTGGTGACGGGCGCGGACGGCTTCATCGGCAGCCACCTGACGGAACGGCTGCTCGCCGAGGGCTGCTCGGTCCGCGCCTTCGTGTGCTACAACTCGTTCAACTCCTGGGGGTGGCTCGACAGCCTGCCCCCGGCGGTGCTGTCGGACATCGATGTCTTCCCCGGCGACATCCGCGACCCCAACGGGGTGCGCCAGGCGATGCGCGACGTCGACATCGTGATGCATCTCGCGGCGCTGATCGCGATCCCGTTCAGCTACCATTCTCCGGACGCGTACGTCGACACGAACATCAAGGGCACGCTGAACGTCCTCCAGGCCGCCCGCGACGCCGAGTGCGAGCGGGTCATGGTCACGTCGACGTCCGAGGTGTACGGGACGGCGCGCTACGTCCCGATCGACGAGCAGCATCCCTACCAGGGCCAGTCGCCGTATTCGGCGAGCAAGATCGGAGCGGATCGCCTCGCCGAGTCGTTCCACCGCAGCTTCGCGACGCCGGTGACGATCGTCCGCCCCTTCAACACGTACGGCCCGCGCCAGTCGGCGCGCGCGGTGATCCCGACCCTCATCACGCAGCTGCTCAGCGGGCAGCGGGAGCTTCACCTCGGCGCGCTCTCGCCCACGCGGGACTTCGTGTTCGTGGAGGACACCGTGGCCGGGTTCCTGGCGATCGCGCGCGCCGATGCCACCGTCGGGGAGGAGATCAACATCGCGACCGAGCGAGAGATCTCGATCGGCGACCTGGTGGAGAAGCTGAAGCGGCTCACCGGTGCCGACGCCACGGTGGTGACGGACGAGCAGCGCCTGCGCCCCGACGCGAGCGAGGTGTTTCGCCTGCTGGGCGCCAACGGAAAGATCCGGCGGCTGACCGATTGGACGCCGCGCGTCGATCTCGATCAGGGCCTCGCGCGGACCGTCGAGTGGTTCCGGGCCAACGCCCGGTCGTACAAGACCGGCATCTACAACATCTAGGGCCACGAGACGAGAGGCGATGCAAGCCGTCATCCTCGCCGGGGGCAAGGGCACACGCCTCCGCCCGTACACGATGAGCATTCCCAAGCCGCTCGTTCCCATCGGGGAGATGCCGATCCTCGAGGTCGTGCTGCGGCAGTTGAAGCACTACGGCTTCACCGACGTGATCCTCGCCGTGAACCACCTCGCGGAGATCATCATGGCCGTCTTCGGGGACGGCAGCAAGCTCGGGCTGCGCCTGCGCTATTCGGTCGAGGATCATGTCCTCGGCACGGCGGGACCGCTCTCGCTGCTGGAGGCCCTCGAGCCGACCTTCCTCACGATGAACGGCGACCTCCTGACGACGCTCGACTACGGGAAGCTGATGCGGCACCACGCGGAGGCCGGCAATCAGATCACCATCGGCTCGTATCCCAAGGAGGTCAAGATCGACCTCGGGGTCCTGGAGGCGGAGGGCAACCAGTTCCGGAAGTACATCGAGAAGCCGACCTACTCGTTCCTCGTGAGCACGGGGATCTACGCGATGAGCCGAGACGTGATCCCGTTGATCCCACGGAACGTCAAGCTCGATCTGCCGGACCTCGTCACGATGGCGCATGACCGCGGCATGCAGGTGCGCCTGTACCGCGACGACTACTACTGGCTCGACATCGGCCGGGCGGAGGACTACGAGAAGGCCAACGAGATCTTCGAGCAGCGTCGCGACGAGTTCCTGCCGGGATGAGCGTCGTGATCGTGCTCGGCGCCGAGGGTTTTCTCGGCCGCCATCTGGTCCATCATGTCGCTGCCGACCCATCCGGTCCGCATCGGGTCGTCGGCGTGGACCGCCACGCCCGCGGCGGCGGCGGCTCGTATGCGGTCGACCTGCGGGACGACGCGGCGGTCGGTCACCTGCTGCGGACGGAGCGTCCCGACGTCGTCGTCAACCTCGCCGGCGTGGTCGAGGGGACGGACGATGAGCTGTCCGAGATCAACGTCGAGCTCCCGGGTCGCCTGATGCGGATGATGGCGAGCTGGCCGGAGACCCGCGACGCCCGCCTGCTGCTCCTCGGATCGGCGGCCGAGTATGGCGAGTGCGACGTGGCGCAGGACGAGTGCGCCCCGCTGCGGCCGGCGTCGGCGTACGGGCGGTCCAAGCTCCGGCAGTACGAGCGCTTTCGCGCCGTCGCCGATGCCGGCGGCCAATGGGTCGCCCTCGCGCGGCCCTTCAACATCGTCGGCCCCGGAATGCCTCGCCACCTCGCGCTCGCGTCGTTCGCCGAGCAGATCGCCGCCGCGGGCGGCAACGAGCGCATCCGCACCGGCAACCTCAGCGCCGTCCGCGATTTTCTGGACGTCGAGGACGTGGTGACCGCCCTGTGGCACGTCGTCCGGCGTGGCCGGTCCGGCGAGGTGTACAACGTGTCGAGCGGGGTCGGGCACTCGATGCGCGCGCTCGTCGAGATGCTGGTGCAGCTGAGCGGGCGCGAGCTCACGATCGACGAGAACACCTCCGCGAGCGCGGGCGTGCCGGTGAGCATCGGATCGTCCGAGAAGCTGCGGCGGGAGACCGGCTGGGCCCCCCGGATTCCCATCGCCACCTCGTTGCGTCGGCTGCTGGGGCAGGGATGACGGAGTCACCGCTCCACGACCTCGAGGTGTACTGCGACGGGCTCGGTGAAGGCGGCGCGGAGTTTCTGCTGCTCGACCTGCTGCCCGCGCTGCGCTCCCGCTTTCGCTCGGTGGAAGTGATCGCGCTGCGGGGGCCATCCGGGCTCGAGGAACGGTTCCGCGCGATCGCACCGGTCACTCGCGTCACCATGGTCGGAATGTTCCGGCGACTCTGGTCGGGGCGCGCAGTGGCGCACGTCAGCCTGGCCCGGCCGCAGGCGATCGCGTCGCTGGTGGTCGTGCTGCGCCGGCTGCTCCGGACGGCGCCGCGGGCGCGCATCGTCTGCCACGAACAGGCGTCGTTCCAGTACTACACGGGCCGATCCGGACGCCAGCGGCTCGCCGACGGCCTGTTCCGACGGCTCGTCACCTACTGCGTTCGCCACCGTCTCTACGGCTACATCGTCACCACTCGCGCGCGCCGCGCGGAGCTGCGCGCGCTCCTGGGCGACGCGGGTGACATCGTCGTGATCCCGAACAGCGTGGCCGCCACGCGCATGGCTCGACTCGCAGCGTCGCGTGCCAACCGGACGCCGAGTGCGAGTGGGGAGACACGCTTCTTCACACTGTCCAGGCTTCATCCCGTGAAGCAGCTTCACTGGGCGGTCGACGCGGTGGCGGCGATGGCCCGGCGGTACCCGGAGCGCCGGTTCGTGCTCTCGGTCTGCGGCCGTGGCTCCGAGCTGCCGGTGCTGGAGCGGCATGCCGCCGCCGCGGCCGACGCGGCGAACCTCCGCATCGAGTTCCCGGGGTTCGTCGAGTCGCTCGAGGCGCGCGCCCGGGAGTCGGATTTCTTCCTGTTCCCCAGCAAGGCGGAAGGATTTCCCGTCGGGCTCACCGAGGCCGCGCTCACCGGGATCACCGCCATCGCCACCGACTGCCCACACGGGCCCGCCGACCTGGCCGAGTTTTTTTCCAACGTGCACCTCGCCTCGCCCCCGACGTACGAGCAGTTCGCGCGCACCGTCGAGCAGGTCGCCGTCGCGGCGTGGGGCGACGATGCTGCTCCCGACGGGGCCGCGCCGCGCGCCGGGTGGCCACCCGCCGAGGAGACCGCCGCGCGCATCGCCGATTTCCTCGAGGGCCTGCCGCCGATCGGCTCTCCCACCCGCCCCACCCGATGACGGATTCTCTCGGCATGCCACACCACGCCGCCGCGCCCGCGACCGGCCGGCGCGCTCCTCGCGTGAGCGTCGTGATGAACTGCTACAACGGCGAGACCTACCTGCGGGAAGCGATGGACTCGGTGGTGGCGCAAACGGTGGGCGACTGGGAGATCGTGTTCGTCGACAACGCATCCACCGACGCCAGCCCGGAGATCGCGCGGTCCTACGGCGATCGCGTGCGCTACGTGCGGAATCCGGAGACCGTGTCGCTCGGGCGCTCGCGCAACGTGGCGCTCGAGCATTGCACCGGCGATCTCATCGCCTTCCTGGATTGCGACGATCTGTGGGAGCCGACGAAGCTGGAGCGCCAGCTGCCGCTGTTCGACGACGAGCGCGTCGGGCTCGCCTACTCGGACTGCTGGCTCCTCCGCAACGGGCGCCGGATCGGGCGGCGCTACGAGCCTGGCGCCCACCACCCGGTCGGCCGGTGCCTGAACGCGCTGCTCGCCGACTACTCGCTGGTGTTGAGCACCGCCGTGATACGGCGAAAGGCCCTCCAGCAGCTCGATGAGTGGTTCGACCCCGCGCTCCAGCTCGCGGAGGAGGCCGACATCTTCCTGCGGCTCGCCATCGGATGGGAGCTCGCCATGGTGCCCGAGGCGCTCGCGAGCTATCGGCTGCACGCCAACAGCGAGAGCGTGCGCAAGATGGAGCTCTACGGCGTCGAGAACGTCCTCATCCTGGAGAAGCTGCGCCGGCTGGTGCCGCGGTTCGACGAGCAGCACGGCGAAGCGGCGGCGCGGTGGACGGACAATGGGCTCTGGAGCACCGCCGTCGCCGCGTGGAAGCGCGGTGACGGGCATGCAGCGCGCGACGCGATCGGGCGGACGAAGCGTCGCGGGTGGAAGCATCGTGCGCTCCTCGTCGCGAGCGTCGCGCCGTACTCGGCCTGCCGCGGCGTGCTCAACCTCGTGCGCGGGCGGCCCTGGACGGAGTGAGTCGGCGCCGGCGACGGGGCGCGCGCCCCGCATCGCCCTTCACGCTGCCTGCTGGGCCTCCAGCCACTGCTGGAAGATGAGGATGCCCCAGAGCTGATGTTGGCGGTTGTGCCGGCCGGAGAGATGCTCGCGCCACGCGGTCTCCACCGCCGCGCGCCGGAAGAATCCTTCCCGCTCGATGCGAGCGCCGTCGAGCAGGGCGCTCGCCCAGTCGCGCAGGGGGCCGCGCAGCCACGAGTCGAGCGGGACGCCGAAGCCCATCTTGGGTCGCTCGAGCAGCTGCTGCGGCACGTGGCGGTAGAGAATCTGTCGCAGCGCCCATTTGCCCTGGCCGTCGCGCACCTTCATGCCGAGCGGCAGGCGCCACGCGGCCTCCACGACGCGGTGGTCGAGGAACGGCGCGCGCGTCTCGAGGCTCACCGCCATCGCCGCCCGGTCCACCTTGGTCATCACGTCGTCCGGGAGGTACGTCCGCGCGTCCGTGAACATCATCCGCTCGACGAAGCCCAACGAGTCCGGCGCGCCGGACCCCGTCGCCGTCGGCTCGCCGCCGCCGAGGACGACCTCATCCGGCTGCTGCCATTGCGACGCCATCGACCGGTAGAACTCCGCCTCGCCGGTCGCCGCCAGCACCCCCGCCAGCTTGTGCATGCGGTCGCCGGCCTGGGCCACGCGCAGCCGCGGCGGCAGCCATCCGTCGATCGAGTCGAACACCCGCCCCCAGCGTGCCGGTGAGACGGTCCGGATGCCGCGGGCGGTCAGGCTGCGCACCGGCACCGGCACGCGCGCGAGGTGGCGCCAGAGCCGCGCGCCCACCACGTAGCGGTTGTAGCCGCCGAACATCTCGTCGCCGCCGTCCCCGCTCAAGGCAACGGTCACGTGTCCACGGGCGAGCTGCGCGACGAGAAAGGTCGGGATCTGCGACGAGTCGGCAAAGGGCTCGTCGTAGATCGCGGGCAGTCGTGGGATGACGCGCAGCGCTTCGTCTGCCGTGACGTAGAGCTCCGTGTGATCGGTGCCCAGATGGCGCGCCACCGCTCTCGCGTGCGTCGCCTCGTCGTAGCCCGACTCGCCGAAGCCGATCGTGAAGGTGCGCACGCGCCGCGTGCTCTGCGCCTGCATCAGCGCGACGACGGTCGACGAATCGATGCCGCCGGACAGGAAGGCGCCGAGCGGCACGTCGGCGACCATCTGCTGGCCGATGCACGTGCGCAGCACCTGCTCGATCTCGTCGAGCGCAGCCTCGTCGCCGCCGGCAAAGGGTGTCGCGGCGCCCTGCCGCACCACGTCGGCGAGGTCCCAGTAGCGGGTGGTCATGACCGCACCGCCGCGCGCGATCGTGCAGATCGTCCCGGGCTCGACCTTGTGGATGCCCTCGTAGATCGAGCGGGGCGCCGGCACGTAGTTGTACCGGAGGTAGAGCGTGAGGGCCAGGCGGTCGATGGTTCCGCGAAAGGCGGGATGGCTCCGCAGCGCCTTGAGCTCGGACCCGAACAGGAGCACGCCGCCCATCACGCCGTAATACAGCGGCTTCTCGCCGAGCCGATCCCGCACGAGATGCAGCGTCGCACGCTCGCGATCCCAGAGGGCGATGGCGAACATGCCGGCGAGCTCGCGCACGGTGGCGTCGAGCCCCCAGCGCGAAAGCGCGGCCAGCATCACCTCGGTGTCGCTGTGGCCGCGAAAGGTCTCCCCGAGCGCGGCCAGGCGATCACGAATCGCGGCGAAGTTGTAGATCTCGCCGTTGAACACCACGACGTACCGGCCGTCGCGCGACGTCATCGGCTGCGCGCCCTCGGCGCTGAGATCCAGCACGGACAGCCGCCGGTGGCCCAGGGCGATCCCACGCTCGGCGTCGGTCCAGATCCCGTCCGCGTCCGGGCCGCGGTGCGCGATCGCGCACGTCATGCCGGCCACGATACGTGCCGCGTCGTCCGGTGCGATGGTTGGCGCCCAGAGTCCGGCGATGCCGCACATCAGCGTATCCTGTGCGCAGGAGCGGCGGTGACGAGTGCGCGGGCCATGCAAGCGGGAAAGGGAGACGTCGCGTGCGCGTCGAAGCACAGCGCGCACGCGAAAGTTAGACGGACGCGTGGCGGCGCGGAACCGGGGGCGAGCCGCTAAGTTGATGCCTTCCGCCGCGCATCACGCGCGGTCGGACCGTCACGAACGCGTCGACATGACCCCGATCGCTGGCCGCCTTCTGCTCGTCGTCAACGACGCGGAGTTTTTTCTGTCCCACCGCCTCCCTGTCGCGGTCGGCGCGCGGGCGGCCGGCTACGACGTGCGCATCGCCACGGCGGACGGGCCAGGCGTGGCGCGCATTCGCGCGCTGGGCTTCACCCACCGTCCGCTGCCGCTCACGCGCAGTGGAACGCATCCGGTGGCCGAGCTGCGGCTGCTGATCGCGCTCTACCGGCTCTTCCGTGCGGAACGGCCGGAGATCGCGCACCTCGTCACGATCAAGCCGGTGCTGTACGGTGGCATCATGGCGCGCATCACCGGCGTCCCCGCCGTCGTCGCGGCGGTATCCGGTCTGGGGTTCGTGTTTCTCGAGCGCGGCGTTCGTGCGGCGTTGGTGCGGCGCCTGGTGGCCGCGCTCTACCGTGTGGCGCTCGGCGGACGCGCGGTGCGCGTGGTGTTCCAGAACCCGGACGACCGTGCGACGATCGTGCGCGTCACCGGGATCGACGAATCGAAGACGGTGCTCATCCGCGGGTCCGGCGTGGACCTCGCGACCCACGTCGCCGTTCCTCGCCCACCGGCAACGCCGGTGGTGGTGGTCATGGCGGCGCGCCTGCTGCGCGACAAGGGCGTGCGCGAGTTCGTCGACGCGGCGCGCCGGCTCCGGGAACGCGCCGTGCCGGCGCGCTTCGTTCTCGCGGGGGACCGCGATCCCGGAAACCCGACAAGCATCGACGACCGGGAGCTGGCCGCATGGCGCGCCGGCGGGCTCGTCGAGCTGGTCGGCCATCGCACCGACGTGCCGCGCCTCTTCGCCGACGCGGATATCGTCGTGCTGCCGTCCTACCGCGAAGGGCTGCCCAAGGTGCTGCTCGAGGCGGCGGCGTGCGGCAGGCCCGTGATCACATCGGACGTTCCCGGATGTCGCGATGCCGTCACGCCCGGCGAGACCGGCCTGCTCGTGCCGGCGCGGGACGCCGCCGCTCTCGCCGATGCGATCGAGCGTCTCGTGCTGGACCCGCCACTGCGGGCCCGGATGGGCGCGGCCAGCCGCGCCCTCGCCGAACGCGCGTTCTCCATCGAGGGCGTGGTCGACGCGCACCTGCGCATCTATCGCGAGCTGCGCGGCGCCGTCCCATGAGAGTCCTCGTCACGGGTGCGACGGGCTTTCTCGGCGGAGCCCTGGTGGTGCGGCTCGCTGCCGAGGATCAGGTCGACGTCCGTGCCGCGACGCGCGGTGCGCCCCCGGCCGGATCCGGTCGGGTGGAGTGGGTCGCGGTCGGCGATCTCGACGCGGATACCGATTGGGCCGTCGCGCTGGCCGGCGTCGACGTCGTCGTCCACGCGGCGGCCCGAGTGCACGTGATGCACGATACCGCCCGCGACCCGCTCGCCGAGTTCCGCCGCGCGAACGTCGACGGGACGCTCGCGCTGGCGCGCCAGGCGGCCGCGGCCGGTGTGCGCCGCTTCGTGTTCGTCAGCTCGGTGAAGGTGAACGGCGAGCGCACCAGTCGAGGCCACCCCTTTCGGGCGACGGACGCGCCCGATCCCGCGGACCCTTATGGGATGTCCAAGGCCGAGGCGGAGGCGGGACTGCGGGCGCTCGCCGCGGCGACGGGGCTCGAGGTGGTCATCGTGCGACCGGTGCTCGTCTACGGCCCCGGTGTGAAGGGCAACTTCCGCTCGATGATGCGATGGATCCGCCGGGGCATTCCTCTCCCGCTCGCCGCGGTGGACAATCGCCGGAGCCTCGTCGCGCTCGACAACGTCGTCGACCTGCTCGTCAGCTGCCTGCGCCATCCTGCAGCGGCCGGCGCGACGTTCATGGTGAGCGACGGCGACGACGTCTCGACCGCCGAGCTGCTGCGTCGCGTCGCCGCCGCGATGGGACGCCGCCCGCGCCTGATTCCCGTTCCCCTGCCGCTGCTGCGGGCGCTCGGCGCGATCACCGGCCGTCGCGCGCCGATCCAGCGGCTGTGCGACGATCTGCAGGTCGACATCGAGGCGACGCGGAGCCGCCTGGGGTGGTCGCCCCCGCGATCCATGGACGAGGCGTTGCGCGCCATGGTGCGGATGGAGTGGTCCGACGAGCGCTGACGCCGGCACTCGGTTACATCGGCGCGCGTCGCTCCGCGGCAAAGGCCAACGCGGCCAGGAGTACCGCAGCGACGAGCAGGGCGGGTCCGGCGAGCCCGGACCGGAAGGTGGCTGCCGCCGCCAGCGCCGCGAGCGCCATCGTGGTAGCGGCAGCGGCGAGGGTGACCGGGCGGTGACCCCCCCACGCGCGCGCCAGACGCTGATACGCGTGATCGCGGTGCGCGTCCGCCAGCCGATCGCCGCGACGCATCCGCCGCACCAGCGTGATCGTGGTGTCGGCAACGAACACGCCGCCGAGAATCCCGAACGCGACCAGCGGCACCGCGCGATCGTTCTCGCCCGCGACGGCCAGCACCGCGATCATGAACCCCAGCGCGCCGCTGGCCACGTCGCCGAGAAAGATGCGCGCGGGCGGCCAGTTCCAGTACAGGAAGCCCGCCGCCGCCGCCGCGAAGACGAGCGACAGCGTCGCCAGCGACCCCGCGCCACGAAGATGGAACAGCACCGCGGCGACGCCGAAGATCAGCACCGCCTGGGAGCCCGCGATGCCGTCGATCCCGTCCATGAAGTTGAACAGGTTGATGCTCCACACGATTCCGATCGCGGCGAGCACCGTGCCCACAGGGCCGAGGTGGAGCACGCGCGTGCCGATGACGAGATCGGGAAGGCCACCCAGGACGAAGAGAGATGCGGCCGCCGCGGCGGCGTGCGCGGCGAGTCGTAGCCGCGCCGTCAGCCCGCCATGATCGTCGCGCCATCCGACAATGCCGAGCACGATCATGCCCGGCGCGAAGGCGAGCGCATGACGCGCGTCGATCCGCCCGACGGCCACCCCCACCGCTAGCGCGAGCAGTGCCGCGACGAGCACGGCGAGCCCACCGCCGCGCGGCGTCGGTGTGACGTGCGAGCTCCGCGCGTTCGGGCGGTCCAGCACGTCGTGTCGCAGGGCATACGCCCGCACTTGCCCGGTGAGCCAGAGGCTCACGGCCCCCGTGAGCAGGACCAGCGTCGAGACGACCATGCGGGACGAGAGCGTGCGCCGGCTACGCGTGGAGCTGGTGCGTGTCGACGTACTCCAGCACCTCGGCGGCCGTGACGGTGGCGGCGCCGAGCTTGCCGACCTCGATGCCCGCCGCGACGTTCGCGATCGCCGCGGCCTGCGCGGGCGTCGCGCCGGCGGCGAGCATGCACGCCAGGTATGCCGTCACGGTGTCGCCGGCACCGACGACATCGTAGACCTCGCGGGCGACCGTGGGCAGCCGCGCCACCTCGCCATGGGCGGAGAAGAGCGCCATGCCGCGGTCGCCGAGCGTGAGCAGGATGTGCGCGACGCCAAGGCGCTGCAGGGCGGCGGGAACCGCGTCGGGATGATCGACGTCGACGGCGGCGCCCAGGGCCGCCTCGAGCTCGCGGCGGTTCGGCTTGAAGACCGTCGCCCCGCGGTACGCGAAGAAGTTCTTGAACTTGGGGTCGACCACGACGGGGAGGTCACGCGCCGCGGCGGCGTCGATCGCGGCGCGGATCACGGCCGGCACGAGCACCCCCTTGTTGTAATCCTCGAGCACGACTGCGTCCGCCGCCGCGATCGCACGCTGTACCGCCTCGAGGACCTGGGCCATGTCGGACCCGGCGAGATCCGCGTCCTCCTCCTCGTCCACGCGCGCGAGCTGCTGCGAGCGCGCGACGATGCGCGTCTTCTGCGTCGTGGGGCGGCCCACGCGCACGAGCGCGGCACCGTCCTCCCCGATGGCGCGCAGCATCTCCGCCAGCGTCTCACCGCCGCGATCGGCGCCGATGGCGCCGACCAGGGTGCATCGTGCGCCGATCGCCGCGACGTTTTGCGCCACGTTCGCCGCACCCCCGAGCGCGTGCTTCCGCTCGCGGACCCGGACGACGGGCACCGGCGCCTCGGGGGAGATGCGGTCGACGTCGCCGATCAGGTAGACGTCGAGCATCACGTCGCCGATCACGACGATGCGCTTTCCACGCGCCCGGTCGAGCAGCTCGACCAGCCGCGCACGCGACAGTGAGATGGTCATCGACCGCGCAACCTAGACCGTGCCGGACGACCGGTCAACCGACTCGCCGGGCATCCGTCGCGCTATCTTGATCGCTCGTCGGACCGACACCCGCGCCGCCCATGCATTCCTACCTGGTCGAGAAGCTCGTGATGTACGTGCGGAACCACACCCTCATGCGCCGGCATGCCGGCGCGGCGGGTGTGGCCGACTTCGCGAACCTCTCGGCGCCGCCGCGCTCGATCGGATTCGACACCTCCAACAGCCGCCACGTCCACCTCGGCGACCATCTCTTTCTCGAGCCGGTCATGCGCGCCTGCCGCCTGCGGGGCGTGTCCGTGGTCGTCGCGCCGAGCGCGCCGATGGAGGAGTACTTCCGCGACGCGGGCTACACGGTGGTGCCTCCCCCGGTCGTGCTTCAGCAGGAGCTCCGGGTGACGCCGGTGTGGATGTACGATTCGATGCCCCGCGCCGAGCGGCGCACGCGCTTCCTGTATCTGAACACGATCGA
The DNA here is from genome assembly GCA_013361335.1 of Gemmatimonadaceae bacterium. Lineage (GTDB taxonomy): Bacteria > Gemmatimonadota > Gemmatimonadetes > Gemmatimonadales > Gemmatimonadaceae > AG11. The sequence continues at coordinate 62,613 of JABFYH010000115.1, forward strand.
CCACCACATCGAGCGTCCCGTCTCGGAGCATCTGGCGGAATCGGTGCTGCGCGCCGCGCGGCTCGACGTGGGCGCCGCGCCGATCGACGGCCGCCCGCACCGGGTGGGACCGGGCCCGACCCCGCTCGACGGTGCGGACGGACGATGGCTGCTGTTCAACGACACGGTCGACTCGGGCCGCTTTCGCGTGGTCGCCCGGGATCGGGCGGTGTTGGCGGCCGTCGCCGCCGAGCAGCGCCGTGCCGGCTTCCGGATCGCGCGGATCGGCACGGCCGCCGAGCGTGACGAGCGTCCGGCGGCGCTCGGGATCGAAGACCTGGACCTTCGCGGCCGGACCTCGCTGATGGAGCTTTTTCGCCTGCTGGAGTCCCCGTCGGTGGCGGGGACGATCTCGTTCGATCACGTCGTCGCCCACATGGGGATGGCCTGCGGCAAGCCGGCGATCGTGAAGGTGCGGCGCGGCTCGCGGCGCCACGTCGCGTTCATGAAGCGCGTGCTCATTCCGCCCTACACCGCAGACCGCGCCGCGATGGTGCGTTACGTGTAACAGCCGCGCCCGGCACACCCCTTGCCTAGATTGCCTCGTCCCAGCCGTACCGTGCGAACCCGGCCCACTCCCATTTGCCCGCTTTCGTCGACCGCTTCTCCGAGGCTGCCAAGGAGAAGGTCCAGACTGTCCAGGACTATTTCGCCCTGGCCGGCCGAGCCATCGGCTTCGCCTTCGCGCGCCCGTTGTACGTCCAGGACTGGGTGCAGCAGATGGACGAGATCGGCGTCAAGTCGCTCGGCATCGTCCTCCTGACCGGCTTCTTCACGGGCATGGTGCTCGCGCTCCAGTCCAGCGTGCAGCTCCAGGCCTTCGGCATCTCGTCGCTGGTCGGCCGACTGGTGGCGGGCTCGATGATCCGCGAGCTGGGGCCGGTCCTCGCCGGCCTCATGGTGGCGGGGCGGGTGGGCTCGGGAATCGCCGCGCAGCTCGGCTCGATGCGCGTCACCGAGCAGATCGACGCGCTCAACACCCTCGGCACCGACCCGATCAAGAAGCTGGTCACGCCGCGCGTGCTCGCCGCGCTGGTCATGCTGCCGATCCTCACGATCATCAACGACTTCGTCGGGATCGTCGGCGGCAACCTGATCGCGACGCTCCTCATCGGCATCCCCACCGGGCAATACTGGCGGACGGTGTGGGAGCAGATCGTGTCCGGCGGGTTCACCCTGCGCTACATCCCGAACGATTTCATCCAGGGGCTGGTGAAGCCGTTCGTGTTCGGGGGGATCATCTCGATCTCCGGGTGCTACTTCGGGCTCAACACCACCGGCGGGACCGAAGGGGTGGGGCAGGCGACGACGCGCACCGTGGTGCTCTCGAGCATCCTCATCCTCGTCGTCGACTATTTCCTGACGCAGATCCTCCTCTCGGTGCTCGCGCCATGACCGACGATCGCGACAAGACCGAGATCGAGCGCCAGCGCGGTGAGCTGCGCGAGACGGAACGGCGTCGCGAAGGACGTCGCGTCACGGAGCGCAAGGGCGACTCCGTGCGGGCGGCGATCCGCGAGGAGCTCTCCACGGAGACGCCGCCCACCAGCCGTCGCGCGATCCAACGGGCGGAACGCGAGGCGGAGACCCCCGTCATCGCGCTCGATCACGTGTATCTCGCCTTCGCCTCGCCGATCCTCGAGGACGTGTCGTTCGTCGCCCGGAAGGGGGAGACGATCTGCATCGTCGGCGAATCGGGCACGGGGAAGAGCACGACGCTCAAGCTCATCCTGCGGCTCCTCGTGCCGGACCGCGGCCAGGTCAACATCGACGGCCAGGACATCACGGACCTCACCTTCGAGGAGGCGCTCCAGGTTCGCCAGCGGATGGGGATGGTGTTCCAGGGCGCGGCGCTCTTCGACTCGATGACGGTGTTCGAGAACGTCGCCTACCCGCTGCGGGAGCATACCGATCTCTCCGAGGACGAGATCGAGCAGCGCGTGCGCGAGAAGCTGGAGTTCGTGGACCTCGAGCCGGACAAGGTGCTCGAGCAGCTCCCGTCGCAGCTCTCGGGCGGGATGCGCAAGCGCGTCGGCATCGCGCGCGGGATGGCGAACAACCCGGAGATCATGCTCTACGACGAGCCCACGTCGGGGCTCGATCCGCTGACCACGGGCACGATCACCCGGCTGATCAAGAAGCTGCAGAAGGAGCTGGACGTCACCAGCGTCGTCGTGTCGCACGACATCCGCTCGGTGTTCAACATGGCGAGCAAGGTCGCCGTGCTGCACGACCGGCGGATCGACTTCTTCGGCACGCCGGAGGAGATGGCCGGCTCCGACGACCCCTACATTCGCGACTTCCTCGGCGGCACCTGACATGAAACGTTCTCCGACCATCACGTGGGACCAGCTGCGCGTCGGGATCGTGATCCTGGTGGCGCTCGGCATCATCGGAATCGCCGTCTACAAGCTGGGCCAGGCGGCGAACCTGTTCGCCAAGCGCTACCAGCTGATCGCCTATCTGCCAGACGCCAACGGCATCCGCACCGGGGGCGCGGTGATGGTCGCCGGCCAGCTCGCCGGCACGGTGAAGTCGATCGAGTTCCTGCCGGTCGATGCCGACACGACGCGCAACCTCCGCCTCGTGCTCCAGATCGACGAGACGGTGAAGGAGCAGATCCGGCGCGACTCGAAGGGGAAGCTGCGCACGATGGGGCTCCTCGGCGACAAGGCCTTCGACATCACGCCCGGCACGCCGCGGGCGCGCGTGCTGCAGGAGGGCGACACGGTGACCGTCGCGCCGTCGCTCGACTACGAGGCCGTGATCGCCCAGGCGAGCGGCGCGGTGACCGACCTGGTCGCGCTCACGCGCGACATGCGCGCCATCACCGGCGGCATCGTGCGCGGACAGGGGACGGTCGGCCAGCTCGTGACCAACCGGGCGCTGTACGACAACCTCAACGGGACGCTGGCGCGCGCCAACGCGATGCTCGCGCAGTTCCAGAACCCGAACGGCACGGTCGGTCGGATGCTGAACGATCCGACGCTCTACAATCGGCTCACCGGGGTGATCGCCTCCACCGATTCGCTCGTCACGACCCTCAACTCGACGAAGGGCACGGCGGGGCTGCTGCTGCGCGACACGACGCTCTACCGCAACATGGTGGGGATCACGCGGGGCGCCGACTCGCTCATGCGGTCGCTCACGAACGGACAGGGGACGGCGAGCAAGCTGCTCACCGACCAGACCCTCTACGATCAGCTCAACAAGCTGGTGGCCGATCTGAGCGCCGTCCTCGCCGACGTGCGCCGCGATCCGAGCCGGTACACGAAGGGGCTCGTGAAGGTCTTCTGATCGCGGCGGCGGAACACCGCTGGCCGCTGGGTGTTACCCTTGCCACACCCCAGCCGCGCGGCTAAGATCAGGTTTCCGCTGCCGAGCCCATCTCGGTGCGACGGACGCGTAGCTCAGCTGGTTAGAGCGCTGCTTTCACACAGCAGAGGTCCGGGGTTCGAGTCCCTGCGCGTCCACTCTTCCCGCCCATGGTCACCCTCTCCCCGTCGCGCGTTCCGCAGGCGAGCTCGATGCGTCGTCGTCCCCTGCGGTCACTTCTGGTGGCCGCTTTCTTTTTGGTCCCCCTCGGGGCCGCCGCTCAGGTGCCGACGACGAAGCCGACGCCCGAGGAGGCGCGCATGCTCCTGCAGACGCGCCCCGATCTCGTGGAGCAGCTGCGGCAGCGCATGATGACGAGTGGCATGACGCCCGAGCAGATCCGGGCCCGCCTGCGCGCCGAGGGGTATCCCGAGAATCTGCTCGACGCGTACATGCCGGGCGCACGCGGCCAGGCGGGGCAGCCATCCTCCACCATCCTGCGGGCCGTCCAGGAGCTCGGCATCGCCGACTCCACCGACCTGCTGGGCCTCAACCCGCTCGAGAACGACACCCTCGGCCTTGACACCCTCCGCCTGCGCCGGATCCGCTCGGATACCTCGCTGCTGGCGCGATCCGTCTCGCCCTTCCGGCCGGACACGATTCGCGACCGGGCGGCGCGCGACTCGGTGATCCGGTTGATCACGAATCCCGACTCCGGCTTCGTGATCTTCGGGCTCGACGTCTTCCGCAGCAACACCACGCAGTTCCAGCCCAACCTCGCCGGCCCGGTCGACGCGAACTACCGGCTCGGCCCCGGCGATCGTCTGGTGCTCATCCTCACCGGCGACGTCGAGGAGTCGCATTCGCTCGACGTCACCCGCGAAGGGTTCGTCGTCATCCCGTCGGTGGGGCAGGTGTACGTCAACAACCTGACGCTCGGCGAGCTCGAAGCGATGCTCGCCTCGCGGCTCTGCCGCGTCTACTCCGGCGCCTGCCGAGGCCGCGGCACGACACGCTTCTCCGTGAGCGTCGCGCGCCTCCGATCCAACCAGGTGTTCGTCGTCGGCGACGTCCAGCGTCCCGGCAGCTACTCCGTCTCCAGCGCCGGCACCGCGCTCACCGCGCTCTACGCCGCCGGCGGGCCGTCCATCAACGGCTCGCTCCGGCGCATCGAGATCCGGCGTGGCGGCCGCACCGTGGACACGCTCGACGTCTACGACTATCTCGTGCGCGGGGACGCCTCGCACGACGTGCGCCTCCAGACGGGCGACATCGTGTTCGTCGCCGTGCACGGGCCGCGCGCTCGCGTGGTGGGCGAGGTCGTGCGGCCGGCCACCTACGAGGTGAAGGCCGGCGAGGGCCTGCCGCAGCTCCTCGAGGCGGCTGGCGGCTTCACCGCGACGGCCGCCGTGCAGCGCGTCTTCGTGGAGCGCATCCTGCCGCCCACCGAGCGCACTGCGCCGGGCCGAGAGCGCACCACGATCGACGTCTCGTCGTCGGCGGTCGACGGGCTCGGCGCGTCGGTCCCGATCCGCAACGGTGACGTGGTGCGCGTGTTCCCGATCAGCGAGCGCGTGCGCAACCGCATTCTCGTGCGCGGCAACGTGTACACGCCGGGCCCACAGGGTCTCCGCTCCGGGATGAAGCTCTCGGACGCCCTCCGCGCCGCGGGAGGCGTGCAGCCGGACACCTATCTCGGCGAGGTGCTCATCAGCCGGCTGCAGTCCGACTCGACGCGCATCCAGCTCCGCGCGCGGCTCCAGGACACCACCGGCGCCGTCGTCAACGACCTGCCGCTTCAGGAAGACGATCAGATCCAGGTCTTCTCCGTGGCGAGCTTCCGGCCGGTGCGCTACGTCGCCATCGCCGGCCATGTGAACCGGCCGGGCCGGTTCGCCTACCGCGAGGGCATGACGATGCGCGACCTCGTGCTGCTCGCGCATGGTCTCAAGGAAGGCGCACGGCTCACCGACGCGGAGATCGCCCGGCTGCCGGTCGATCGAGGGGCGGGGCAGACGGCGATGACGATTCGGGTGCCGCTCGATTCCAGCTACCTGTTCGATCGCGGGCCGAACGGCAGCTACGGCGGGCCCCCGGGTCAGGCTGCGCCGGCGGGCGGCGCACCGGAGGTGCCGCTCGCTCCCTACGACAACGTGCTCATCCTCCGCCAGGAGAACTTCGAGTACCAGCGGAACGTCGTGATCAACGGCGAGGTGAAGTTCCCCGGCACGTATGCGCTGAAGAACAAGCAGGAGCGGCTGCGCGATCTCATCCTGCGCGCCGGCGGCCTCACCGAGGAGGCGCACACCGATGGCATCCTCTTCGTCCGCAAGGGCTCGTCGACCTACCTGGCGCTCGCGCCCAGCGACGCCCGGCAGCGAAGCGTTCCGACGGGCACCACGGGTGCGACGCGAATGACGTCCGGCACGGGGTCGGCGGGAGCCGCGACCGTCGTCGGCCGCACGGGTGCCGTCGGCGACGACGAGGTGTCCACGCTGGTGCTCCAGGACAGCCTCACGCGCTACCGCGGGACCAACGGCCGCATCGGCATCGATCTGGCCGAAGTCATGCGCCATCCCGACGCCCGCGACAACATCGTGCTCGAGGACGGCGACGAGATCACGATCCCGCGCTACAACCCGGTCGTGCGCGTGCAGGGTGCGGTGAACGCCCCCGCCAACGTCACCTACGTGCCGGGCCGCGACATCTACTACTACATCGCCTCCGCCGGCGGCGGCGCGCGGAACGCCGACGAAGGCCACGCCTACGTGACGCAGCCGAGCGGCAAGCTCGAGAGCGTGCGCACGCGGGGAATCTTCCCGGACGCGGTGCCGGTGCCGCAACCTGGCGCGGTGGTCACCGTTCCCGAGAAGGATCCGGCCGACAAGCGCGATCTGACCGCGGTCGCCTCGGTGTTCGCGCAGATCCTCGTCAGCCTCGTCACGGTGGTCGTGCTCCTCAAGCGGGGATGACGCCGGACCGCCGAGCGCCCGCCGTGCTCCTCGCCGCGGTGCTCGGCGTCTCGCTCTCCGGTCCGCTCGTTCGTCTGTCGCACGCGCATCCGCTGGCGATCGCGGCGTGGCGACTCGCCTTCTCGCTGCTCGTCATCGCGGTCGCGTTGCTGCTCACCGGCGAGTGGCGGGAATGGCGCCGCGTGACGCGCCGCGAGCTCGGCATCGCGCTCGGCGCCGGATCGATGCTCGCGCTGCACTTCTGGAGCTGGAACAGCTCCGTCGCGCTGACGAGCGTCGCCGCCTCCGTGGTGCTGGTGAACACCCAGCCCGTCGTCGTCGCGCTGCTCTCGGCCGTATGGCTGCACGAAGCGCCCACGCGCCGCCAATGGATCGGCATCACCATCGCGATGCTCGGCGCGCTGATCGTCGCCGCGCCGGATCTGCTCGGCGCGACGGTCGAGAGCGGGAGCCGGCCACGTGCATGGCTCGGAGACCTGCTCGCGCTCGGCGGTGCGCTCACGGCGGCCCTCTACTTCGTCGCCGGACGCCGGCTGCGATCGTCGCTCAGCCTGTGGCCGTACGTCGGCCTCGTGTATGGGACCTGCCTCTTCGTTCTGCTGATGCTGGTCGCCGTCACCCACGCCCCGCTCGCGCCGCAGCCGCCGCGCGAGCTGGCGATCTTCGCCGGACTCGCCATCGGTCCGATGCTGTTGGGGCACACAGGGCTCAACTGGGCGCTCAAGCACTCGCCCGCGTACGTGGTCAACCTCACGCTGCTGGGCGAGCCGGTGGGGGCGACCCTGATTGCCGCGACGTTGCCCGGGATTCGAGAGCTGCCCGGGGCAGCGACGCTCGTCGGGGGAGCGGTGGTGCTCGCTGGGATTCTGCTGACGGCGCGACGCTAGCCCAATTGCCGTCGGTCGGTGGTTATCTTTCGATATCCCCGACCCGCAGGCTCGCCGCATGGACAAGCTCTCCCTCGATGTCGTCGTCACGCGTGGTGCGATCGTCGAGTCGCAACACCGCGTGCACGCCGTCGTCGCGGATGCCACGGGCCGCGTCGTCGCGGCGGCGCGGGAGCGGGATCGCGTCACACACTGGCGCTCCTGCGCCAAGCCATTTCAGGTGATGCCCCTCGTCGACGGCGGGGGCTTCGATCGGATCGGCTGGGGCGACGATCAGCTGGCGCTCGCCGTGGCCTCCCATGGTGGCGAGCCGGAGCATGTGGCGCTCGCCGAGTCGATGCTGACCTCCATCGGGATGGAAGTGGGCGATCTCGCGTGCGGGCCGCACGACCCGCTGGCGCAGCGCGGTCAGAAGGCACTGCGCGAGAAGGGTGCGCACCCGTCGCGCCTGCACAACAACTGTTCGGGGAAGCACGCCGCCATGCTCGCGCACGCGCACAGCTCTGGCTGGCCCGCCTTCGGTTACGAGCGGCAGGATCATCCGGTGCAGCGCGACTGCCTGCGCGAGGTCGCGAAATGGACGGGGCTCGCGCCCTCGGACGTCGTCCAGTCGGTGGACGGCTGCGGCTGCGTCGAGTTCTCGGTGCCCCTCGAGGCGATGGCACGCGCCTATGCGCGCCTCGCGGATGCCGCGCGCCGCTCGGCCGGGACACCGTCGCGCATCGTGCACGCCATGCAGACGCGCCCCTTCCTCGTCGGCGGCACCGACCGCTTCGACTCCGCCCTGATCGAAGCCACCGAGGGGCGCGTGATCGCCAAGATCGGCGCGGAGGGTGTGCATTCGGTCGCGATCATCGACGAGGGAATCGGCATCGCCGTGAAGGTCGAGGATGGCGCGCAGCGCGCGCAGTTTCCCGCCGTGTTGGCCACGCTCCAGCATCTCGGTGCGCTGCCGGCGGAGCTCCCTCCTCGGCTCGCCGAATTCCGCCAGCGTCCGCTTCGGAACAGCCGAGGCGAGGTCGTGGGCGAGGTGCGGGCGGCCGGTTGATCGCTACGTCGAGGCGCCGGTGAGCCAGCCGACGTCGATGGCGACCTCGCTGGATACGCTCGATCCGCCGACGGTGGCGCTCGTCCGGTTGGCCGCCGCGGTCGCCGCCGGCGGTGACGCCGAGGTTCGCGCGGCGCTGTCCGCCGCCGCGGCGGCTAACGTGCCGCCCCTCTGGATCGACGAGCTCATCCTCCAGAGCTATCTCTTCAGCGGATTTCCCCGGGCGTTGAATGCGGCGCGCGAGTGGCGCCGGATGACGCCGGCCGCGGTGTCCGCGGAGAGCGTCGCGGATCCGGCTCGTGCGGACGAGTGGCTCGCGCGCGGGGAGACGACCTGCGCGGCCGTGTATGGCGACATGTACGACAAGCTGCGGCGCAACGTCTTCGAGCTGCATCCAGCGCTCGACGCGATCATGGTGATGGACGGGTACGGCAAGGTGCTGGGTCGTCCGGGCCTCGATCTGCCGCGGCGAGAGCTGTGCGTGGTCGCGGCGTGTGCGGCGACGGGGCAGGACCGGCAGCTTCACTCGCATCTGCATGGGGCGTTGAACGTGGGGGTGTCGCCGGTAGTGTTGGGGGCGGCGCTCGACGCGTTGGCGGAGCCCCTTGGCGCGGATCGGAGCAGATCCGCGCGCCTCCTGCTCGCGAGGGTGGTCGGGAAGTAGCTTCCGGGTGGGGGCCCGTGCCCGCCCGCAATCCATCGCCCCGCCGCGCACGCGTTCGGTGCGCTCCCGTCGCCCCACTCCCGTACCTTCGTCCCGACCACCGAGATGTTCATCGACCGCGTCATCGTTCGTGTCGCCGCCGGACCCGGCGGGTCGGGCATCTCCTCGTTCCGGCGCGAGAAGTTCGCCCCACTCGGCGGCCCCGACGGCGGCGACGGAGGCAAGGGAGGAGACGTGATCATTCGCGGCGACAACAACCTGGCGACCCTGCTCGACTTCACCTACCGCGACTCGTGGGAAGCGGAGCGTGGACTCCACGGCAGCGGCTCCAACAAGACCGGCGCCTCCGGCGACGACATCGTCCTCCCCGTGCCTCCCGGCACGATCGTGCGCGACCACGACACCGGCGAGATCCTCGGCGAGGTGCTCGAGAGCGGCGACGAGTTCGTCGTCGCCCGCGGTGGGCGCGGCGGCAAGGGAAATACCTGGTTCGCCACCTCGGTGCACCGCAGCCCCCGCGAATGGCAGCCGGGCGAGGACGGCGAAACGAAAACGCTGGAGCTCGAGCTCAAGCTCATCGCCGACGTGGGGCTGGTCGGGCAGCCCAACGCGGGCAAGTCGACGCTCCTCTCGGTCATCAGCGCCGCCAGACCGAAGATCGCCGACTATCCCTTCACGACCCTCGCGCCCAACCTGGGCGTCGTGCAGCTGACCGATCACCGCACCTTCGTCGTCGCCGACATCCCGGGCATCATCGAGGGTGCGCACGAAGGGAAAGGGCTCGGCCTCCAATTCCTTCGGCACATCGAGCGCACTCGGCTCCTCGCCTTTCTCGTCCCCATCGATTCCGACGACTGGCAGGCGGAATACGATCAGCTCCGTGCCGAGATCGAGCAGTATTCGAGGGAGCTGGCGACCAAGCCGCACTGCGTCGTGTTCACCAAGATGGACCTCCTGGGCGACGACGAAGCGCCGCCCATCGATGCGCCGGAGGCTTTCGGAATCTTCGCCATCAGCGGCGCGGCACGCACCGGCCTCGAGGAGCTCAAGCTGGCCTGGTGGCGACGCGTCCTCGAGATGAAGAAGGACATCGCCCGCCCGATCCGCGATCTCCAGCTGCCCTGAGATCAGCCCGTGGTGGTGCTGCGCCGAGGCGAGCCCGGATACCCCGAGCGTCTGCTGGACTGCGTCAGCCCACCGGCGCGGCTGTGGGCGCGCGGCGATCTCTCCCTGCTGGACCGCCCGTGCGCGGCTATCGTCGGCACGCGGCGCGCCACGGCCCATGGTGAGCGGGCCGCCCGCGAGCTGGGACGCGTTCTCGCCCTCGCCGGCGCGACGATCGTCAGCGGACTGGCGCGCGGCATCGACGCCGCGGCGCATCGCGGCGCTCTCGACGTCGACGGCGCGACCTGCGCCGTCCTCGGCACGGGCATCGACGTCGCCTACCCGAAAGCGCACGCGCCGCTGCAGCAAGCGATCGGCGAACGCGGCCTGCTCCTCTCCGAGCTCGAGCCCGCGAACCCTGCGCACGGCGGATCGTTTCCCCGCCGCAACCGCATCATCGCCGCGCTCTCGACGGTCACGATCGTGGTGGAAGCCGGAGTGAAGAGCGGTGCCCTCATCACCGCGGCGTTCGCGCTCGAGCAGGGCCGCACCCTCGCCGTCGTCCCTGGCCCGATCGACGTCCCGCAAACGCTCGGCAGCAACGAATTGCTCCGTGACGGCGCCGCCGTCGTCACCAGCATGGCCGACGCGATCGCCCTCCTCGGCCTCACTACCCCCGTCCGTGTCGCCGATCTCCCGCCCGCCGGCGCAGAACGCCGCCTGTGGGACGCCCTCGAGCAGGGCGCGGCCGATCTGGACACCCTCTGCACGCGAGCGGCCCTCCCGGCCCACGAAGGGATGGCGGCCGCGGGCGAGCTGGAGGTTCGAGGGCTGATCGAATGCTCGCTGACCGGCGAGCTCCGCCGCATCTAGCACCATCGCCCTATGGGCCCGCGGCGGCCCTCCGCGGTCGAATGCATTCGCCGTTCGTCGGGCGCGGCTGGGTACGCGCGTGCGACCGGCACCGCGCCGAACGAACGACGATATTTCGACGTGCCCCGCCACGTCTACATTCACGTCCCCTTCTGCTCCCGTCGTTGCGCGTACTGCGATTTCTCCATCGTGGTCCGTCGCGACGTGCCGGTGGACGAATATCTCGCGGCCCTCGACGCCGAGCTTCGGACGCGATTCGGGAATGCCCGCGTCGGCGAGGTCGACACCATCTACTTCGGCGGGGGCACGCCGTCGCGCCTCGGCGGTGAGGGGGTGGCACGGGCGCTCGCGCTGGTCGCGCAACGCTTCGCACCAGCGCACGATGCGGAGATCACCATCGAGGCGAATCCGGAAGATCTCACCGCCGGCGCCGCCGCACGTTGGCGTGCCGCCGGAGTGAACCGTTTGTCGCTCGGCTCGCAGAGCTTCGACGACGATGCGCTCCGGTGGATGCATCGCACGCACGACAGCGCGGCCATCGGGCGGGCCGTCGACATCGCCCGTGCTGCCGGCATCCAGAATCTTTCCCTGGACCTGATCTTCGCGCTGCCGGACGCGCTGCATCGCGACTTCTCGTCGGACGTCGAGCGCGTGCTCGCGCTCGCGCCGGATCATGTGTCGCTCTACGGACTGACCGTCGAGGCCGGCACACCGCTTGGGCGGTGGGTCGCGCGCGGCGACGCGCTCGAGCAACCGGAGGAGGGCTACGCGCAGGATTTCCTCACCGCGCGACGACTGCTCGAGACCGCCGGGTTCGAGCACTACGAGGTCTCGAACTACGCCAGGCCCGGACGTCGCTCCCGACACAACTCCGCCTACTGGTCCGGCGTCCCGTACGTGGGCCTCGGTCCCGCGGCGCATGGCTTCGATGGCGAGACGCGCCGCTGGAATGTCCGCGCCTACTCTGCGTGGCGCGCATCGGCGATCACGGGCGCCGATCCTGTGGCCGGTTCGGAGCTGTTGACGGCCGAGAATCGAGCGGCCGAATCCGTGTACCTCGGCCTCCGCTCGGATCATGGGCTCGAGATTGGCGCCAGCGATCGGATCGTCGTCGATGCATGGATCGAGGCCGGTTGGGCGAGCGTCGGCAGCGACGGACGCCTTCGGTGCACGGCCGAGGGCTGGCTCCGCCTCGACGCCCTGGCCGCCGCCTTGACGCATCTCCGAAGTCGTTAGTACATTTACACTTATGGCCATGACCGACGAGCTCACCCCTCGCGAGCGCCGCGTGCTCGAAGCGGTGATTCAGACGTATGTCCAGACCGCTGAGCCGGCTGGCTCGCGCTTCCTCTCGCGCGGATTCGGGCTGGGCGTCTCGCCCGCAACGATCCGCAACACGATGAGCGACCTCGAGGAGAAGGGGTTTCTCTCGCACCCGCACACCTCGGCCGGCCGGGTGCCCACCGACAAGGCGTATCGCGCCTATGTCGACTCGCTGCTCAACTCTCCCGCCGGCTCCATCGTGGTCGCCGAGCGGGAGCGGCTGCGCGAGGAGATCGCCGGCAGCACCTCCACCATCGAGACCATCCTCCGTCGCGCCGCGCAAAGCCTCGGCGTGCTCACCCAGGAGCTCGGCGTGGCCCTCGGTCCCCGGCTCGATGCCAGCGTGCTGCGCCGGCTGGAGCTGCTCCAGGTCGGGGGCGACCGTCTGCTGCTCGTGCTCACCCTGGACGGTGGGGTCGTGCGCACGGTGTTCGTCGAGGTTCGGGGACGCCTGGCGCTGTCCGCGCTCGCCGAGGTGACGCGGGTGCTCAATGAACGCCTCGCCGGCCACACCCTGCGCGAGCTCCGGACGTCCGTGGCCGAGCGGCTCCGCGACAGCTCGACCAAGCCCGAAGCGGCGGAGCTGCTGAACATCTTCGTGCAGGAAGGCGACTCCCTGTTCGACGCCGCGCTGCCGATGCCCGAGGGGAACGTCATCGTCGGGCAGGCGAGCGTGCTCGCGTCGCAGCCCGAGTTCGGCGCGGCCGAGGGGCTGCGCCGACTGCTGTCGCTCACGGAGGAGCCTGCTCGGTTGGCGGATGCGCTACGCCGGAAGCATCACGCCGACGAGAAGCCCGGGGTCTCGATCACGATCGGCGCCGAGCACGGCGACCCGCGCTTCGACCAGTTCACGGTCGTGACCGCCGAGTATCACGTCGGCGCGCTGAACGGCGTGATCGGCGTCATCGGACCCACGCGGATGCCGTACGAGAAGGTGATCTCGCTCGTCCAGCATACGTCGCGGCTGCTCAGTGATCTGTTGTGATAGTGAGACGGTGACACGGTGAGACAGTGAGACGGTGAAACGGAAGTTCGGTACATTGCTACCGCCGTCTCACCGTCTCACCGTCTCACCGTCATACCGTCTCACCGTCATACCGTCTCACCGTCATACCGTCTCACCGTCATACCGTCTCACCGGATCAATGGCTGATTTCTACTCCGTCCTCGGCGTCGAGCGCACCGCTGCCGACGAGGAC
>JABFYH010000139.1 GCA_013361335.1 Gemmatimonadaceae bacterium
CGACGACGTGGCGACCTATTTCCTGACGCTCCTGCTCCAGGACCAGGCGATCTGGTCGGGGCTGCGAGACGGGCTCGCGAGCCGGGCCGGCGGCGCGTAGGGCCGCCGGCCGGCTGGCTCAGCGCCGCGCGAGGGGCGAGAAGGCGATGCCGTCCGGGCCGGCGCCCACCGAGCCCACCGCCGTCACCTTGAGCCGGTTGAGGTCCACGGCGACCACCTGATTGGTCCCGTGCAGGGTGACATAGGCGAAGTCGGCGATCGGATCGAAGGCCACTCCCTCCGGGCCGGCACCTTCCTGACCCGGCTGGCCGCCCGCGGTGGGGGGAACCCCCTGCTCCTTCGACAGGTCGATCTCGGCCAGTCGTTGGCGCGTTCCGACCTCGTAGATCCAGATCCGGTTCTTCACCGGGTCGTTCACGACAGCCACCCGGCTCGAGCGGGAGACGCCGATCCGATACGGCAGGCCGAACCCTTCGATGGTGGCGATCGTCGTGGCGCCGGCGGCGTCGAGCACGGTGACGACGTGCTGATCGTTGCTCCCCACCCAGACCTGGACGCCGCCCGGCGTGGCGGCGATCCCCTCGTCCATCGACGCGGCGGGATAGGTCCGTCCCGTGCGGCGGGTGTCGAGGTCGAACTCGGTGACCGTGCCGTCCTGGATGTTGCCGGTCCAGGCGCGACGCAGGTCGCGGCGCACGGCCACCATGTGGGACCCGCGGCCGTTCGTCGCGAGGGCGGTGTCCACGCGGCCGCTCGCGAAGTCGACGATCACCAACCGCTGCGTCGTCTCGCTGGTGACGGCGAGCTTCGAGCCGCCGAGCACGAAGGCGACCCCGTGCGGGCGGGTGTACTGACCGAGGTCGATCGTGCGGCTGATCGCGGGGGTCGCCAGGCCGAGATCGATCACACTGAGGGTGTTCCCGGGCGCACCCCGGTCGCCGTAGACGCTCACCACCGCCCAGCGGCCGTCCGGCGAGACGGCGACCTCGTGCGGCCCGTTGCCGACCGGCACGGTAGCGATGGTCTGCAGGCTGGCGGCGTTCAGAACGGTGGCGCTGGCGCCCTGCTGGTTGGCCACGACGAGCAGACCGGCGCGCGGTGGGGCGTCAGGCCGATCGTTCTCGATGACGGTGTTGCGCCGCGCGGAGTCGACGATCATCCCCCCGCGGCTGGTGCGGCCCGGAGTGGGCTGGCCTTCCGGGTGTGGGTTGGACGAGCCACAGGCGGCGGCGAACAGGAGAACGAGGCTGGCGACGGGGGTGACGCGCATCGACGGTGCGGAGGAGGTGCGCAGGACGAGCAGAGAACGACAAATGTCGGCGCGAGGCGAGATCGGCGCCAGCATCCCAATCGCAAATTGTGGGCGTGCCCGGGACGGCGTGCGATGCCGCAGGGCGGCGTCAGGCCGAGCGCGAGGGCGGGAGGGCGAGGTCCTGCACCAGATCGGTCTCGGGGAGCGTGAGCGTGAAGGAGGTGCCGCGACCCACCTCGCTCTCGACGCGGATGCGTGCTCCGATCAGGCCGGCGAAGGTCTTCACGATGGAGAGGCCGAGTCCCGTGCCGCCGAACTGCCGCCGGGTCGAGGAGTCGCCCTGCTCGAAGGGATCGAAGACTTTCGTCTGCCGATCGTGAGGGATGCCGATGCCGGTATCCTCCACCGTGATGGACATCGGGCGGTGGGTCGTGGGATTGGTCTCGACCCGCACGCACACCTCGCCCTCCTCCGTGAACTTGATGGCGTTGCCGATGAGGTTGATGAGGATCTGGCGGAGCTTCCCTTCGTCGGTCACGATGGGCGCGACCCGCATGGGCAGCTCCCCACGCACCGACAGCCCCTTGGCTTCCGCCGTGGCTTCCAGCATCGCGAGCGTGTCGCGCACGAGGCGGTCCACGGACACGACCTCGGGCTCCAGCTCCATGCGACCCGCCTCCACCTTGGCGACGTCGAGGATCTGGTTGATGAGGGAGAGGAGGTGCATGCCGTTGACGCGGATGCGCTCCACGTAGCGCTGCACGCCCGGTGGCAGCGAGCCTTCGCGTCCCTGGAGCAGCACGCGCGAGAAGCCGATGATCGCCGTGAGCGGCGTGCGCAGCTCGTGATTCATGCGCGTCATGAACTCGCTCTTGGTTCGATTCGCCGACTCCGCCGCTTCCTTCGCCGAGCGCAGCGCGTCCTCGGCCGCCTTTCGCTCGGCGATGTCGTGCCAGACGGCGAGCATGACGTCGCGGCCGTTCAGGCGGACGGGCGTGAGCGTGACTTCCACGGGAAAGGGCGAGCCATCGATTCGCTCGTGCACCCACTCGAAGCGGTAATAGCCGCGCACGCGCGCGAGCTGCCGCATCTGCTCGCTCACGATGACGGACAGCCGGCCGTCGGGCTGCCGGCGCGGGGACAGCCCAACCGGGCTCCGGCCGATGACCGACGCCTTCCGCTCCGCGCGCAGCATGCGCAGGGTGGCGTCGTTGCAGTCGATCACGCCGCTGTCGTCGTACAGGAGGTGCGCGTCGGACGAGCGCTCGAAGAGGATGCGGAAGCGCTCGTCGGACGCTTCGCGTTCGGTGATGTCGAGACCAGCCGCGATGAGCCCGTGCGCCGGTTCGTCCGGCGACGCGCGCAGCGGCGTGATGTTCCAGATCACCGTCCGCCGCTCGCCGGCCCGCGTCTTCACCGGCCCCACGAGGTTGCGGAGCGGATTGCCGGCGAGCACGGCGGCGATGCCGTTGCGCATCTTCTCGCGATGCCGCGGGGTGACGAACGCCTCGGCATACGGGCGACCGATCGCGTCGGCGCGCGTCACGCCGAAGAGCGCTTCCGCCTCGCGGTTCCACTCGAAGACGCGGCCTTCCAGGTCCAGCCCGACGATCGCGCTCCCCGCGGTGTCGACCAACGAGCGGAAGAGCGCCTGCCCACGCTCCAGGGCGTCGGCCTGCTGGAGCAGCTCCTGGTTCTGAAGCTCGAGCGCATGGGCCTGCGCGGTGCGCTCCTCTTCCACCTGCCGTTCGTCGGTGACGTCGCGGAACAGGGCGAAGGCGGCGTAGGGGGGCTCGCCGGGCGCGCGGAACAGGGGGTGAGTGTTCTCGGACAGCCAGAGCGTGCGGCCGTCGGCGCGTGGCACGCCGAGCAGGATGTTCCGCATCGGCTCGCCGGTACGAATGGTGACGCGGCTCGGCAGGCGCTCGACGCCCAACCTCTCGCCATTCTGGTCGATCAACTGGCGGGCAAGCGCCTGGATCGATCGCTCGGGGTCGGTGCCGTCGATGCCGAGGATCCGGAGGGCGCTGGGATTCCAGGCGACCATCCGACCATCGGCAGTCGTGAGCAGCATCCCTTCGTCCATGGCGTCGAGCATGCCGCGCAGGCGCGCTTCGCTCTCGGCCAGCGCATCCACCATCTCGCGCAGGCGGAGCTCGGTCGGCTGCAGCGAGAGGCGAACCTTGAGTCCGAGCGCGATGAGCATCAGGATGACGCAGACCGCCTCCACCTGCACGAGCTGGTCGAACCGTCGCTCCGATTCGGATTCCAGCTCGGCGGTGACGCGCTCGAGCGCGCCAACGAACCGCCACTGGCGTGACACCAACGAATCCTGCACGGCCGAGGGTCCGAGCCTGTCCGCCGCGTGCTGCGCGGTGGTGATGAGCTGGGCCTCGGCGTCCCTCAGGCCGGCATAGGCGCGAGCCGCAGAGGATCCGGGGGGAAAGGCCGGCCCACCGACCCGTTCCCCGCGCAGGCGCGCCGAGGCGTCGCCGAAGTCACGGGCGGCGTTGGCGGTCCGCTCCACCCACAGCTCATGCTCCTCGGGGACGGCGGTGCGCGCGGCCAGCGCGGCGGACATCAGTCGCTCGCTGAGCAGTCCCTGGCGCGCCACCGCATTCTGGAGCGTCGCCTCGGTCCCCTGCTTGGAGGTCTGGGTGACGAGCACGCCCAGCATCGCCACCGCCGCCGCGATGACGAAGAGGACGCCGATGCGCGATCGTCGTCCGAGCTCGGAGAGAGAGACCAATGAACCGGCTGCGAGGGGTGTCACCTCAGACAGCCGAAGGGAGTCCCAGGTCACGGGGGCCGAAGGCTAGAGCTTCACCTGCCCCGGCTTCCGGGTGCCGGCATCGAGCCGGCCGGCGTGCGCCGACAGCAGGTCGGACCGCGACAGCATCCCGACGACGCGGCGGGGGGCGCTCCGCTCGACGACCGGCAGCCGGCCCACGGCGGCGCGCACCATCTGATCCGCGGCGTCGCGCAGGGTGTTGTCGGTGAACACCACGACGGGCGCCCGGCGTACCATGGCCGCCATCGACACCGATTCGTCTTCGGTGCTGCCGATGAGATCGCGCCGGGTGAGGACGCCGATGAGCAGGTCGCGCTCGTCGACGACAGGGAAGCCCTGGTGCGAGCTGCCGGGGACTCGGGAGGTGAGCCAGCGGCGCACCTCGCCCAGGCTCTGTTCGGCACGCAGCGCCACGACGTCGCGCAGGGCTGTCTCCCGCACGAGCCGCTGCGCCAGATAGTCGGCGGTGTATTCCACCCGCACCTGCGCGCCACGACGGGCGAGCTTCTCCGTCATGATCGAGTTGTGGTTGAGCAGCAGCGACACGAAGTACGCCGCGGTGCCGCCGGCCAGCAGGGGAAGAAGCCCGAAGGGCTGGCGCGTGATCTCGAAGGTGAAGACGATGGCGGCGAGCAGCGCGTGCGACGCGCCGGCGAAGATGGCCGTCATGCCCACGAGCGCGGCGATGCGCGGATCCACGTTGGCGCTGGGCACCACCGCGGCGAGCCCCGCGCCGAGGAGTGCGCCCAGGCCACCGCCGATGGTGAACAGCGGCGCCAGCGTACCCCCCGACGTGCCGCTGCCCAGGTAGATGGCCCACGCGAGCAGCTTGGCGACGACGAACACGGCGAGCGTCGCGCCGACGATCTCCCCGTTGATGATCGCGGTGATGTTCTCGTAGCCGATGCCGAGCACCCGCGGCTGCGCATAGCCGATCAGACCGAGGAATACGGCGCCGATGGCCGGCCACCACGCCCAGTGGATCGGCAGTCGATCGAACAGGTCCTCGATGCCGTAGGTGAAGCGCGTGACGCCCGCCGCCGCCGCGCCGACGAGGGCACCGATGAGGGTGTAGAACGCGAGCGCCTCGCCGTGGGCCTGAGCGAGGGTGCCGATGGCGAAGTCGGTGCCGCTCCCGTGAAAGGCGACGCGCACCGCCGTCGCTGCCGCCGCCGCGAGGGCGACGGGGATCAGCGACCGGGCCCGGTACTCGAACAGCAGCAGCTCAACCGCGAGGAGCACCGCGGAGATGGGACTGCCGAAGGTGGCGGCCATGCCCGCGGCGGCGCCGGCGGCGAGCAGGGTCTTGCGTTCGTCGGCGCTGGCGTGGAGGACCTGCCCAACGAGCGAGCCGATGGCACCGCCGGTGGCGATGATCGGTCCTTCGGCGCCGAATGGGCCGCCGGTGCCGATCGCGACGGCGGCCGAGAGGGGCTTGAGGACCATGATACGGGCGGGGATGCGGCTCTCGCCGTAGAGCACCCGCTCCATCACCTCGGGAATGCCATGCCCGCGGATGGCCGCCGAGCCGTAGCGCGCCATCACGCCGATGACGAGCGCGCCGATCACGGGGATCACGAGAACCCACGCGCCGACGTGTGCGTTTCCCGGCGACCGCAGGGTCACGGAGACCGTGTGGTAGAACGCGACGTTCGTGATGAGGGCGATCAGCGCGGTGAGGAGCTGGGCGATGAGCCCACCGCCGATGGCGACGAGGATCGCGAGGCCCGCGATGACGACCGTGCGGTGATCGACCGGGACGACGTCGGGCGGGGTCTGGAGCTCCAGCTCCGGAAGATACGCCTCTTCATCCGCGAGGCCGGGTGAGACAGGGAGCGCGTTGTCGCGCCGGGATGCATGGACGTCCATGGATCCCAAGATAACCAGCGGGCCGGCGAGCTCGTCACCGGCCCGTCAAAGAGCTTCCCAGCCGTCTAGTACGTGCGCTCCGGCGCCAGGAGCTTCTTCCCGACCCACACGAGCAGGGCGATGGGCAGGATGATCATGAGGGCGACCTTGATGATCGTGAACATCAGCCCCAGCAGCGCCGACCCGATCCCCACGGCGACGCCGAGCATCGTCATGAGCAGGACGAAGCACACGAACGCCACCGGCACGCCGACGAAGAGGACGAGGGCCGAGACGAGCAGGAACTTGAGCAGCTTGCGCATGACGGGCTCCGGTGAGCGTTCGCCCGTCTCTACGCGGCAGCGCGCCCGCTGGTTTCGGGGCGCGTGGGCCAGCGCTCAGTCGGCGATGCCGAGCTGCAGCAGGGCGTCGGCGTCGAGCTTCCGCCAGTGCGACGGATAGCGCCAGATGCGGCGGACGCACTCGCGGGAGTTCAGCACGAGGCAGCGGGCTGCGCGCGCCCAGGGCTGCGGCGTCTCGACCTCGCGCACCGCCCACTCCACGCCGCTGCGGTCGACGACGATGTGGGGATATTCCTCGTCGGCCGCGCCTCCGTTGGCGGGAAAGACATGGCCGTTCGCATCGACACTCCAGGACACCAGATCACCTACGGCTGTGCTGGTGAAGCGGCGGCACACGCACAGCCGACTCGCCAGACTTCATCGTCTCGTCGATTTCATAGAAAGCTTCGTGCCGAACGGCGACCGAGACGCCCGCTGCCGCAAAACACGACCACCCGGCGACGAGAAACCGTCACCGGGCGGGTGTATGGCCTTGCTCATGCGAAGATGGCCTCGGCCTGGCCCCTCCTAGTACAACATCCGTGCCGCGGGCCGGACGCTCAGATCCCGCCGAGGAGGTTGTCGATCCGCTTCTCGCCGGCGTCCATGGCTCGGCCCTCGAGGATGGCGCGCATGAGGTCGTCCACCTCGAGCTCGAAGTCCTGGGGAAACCGCCGATTCTCCGGGAAGCGCAGCACGGCGCCGATCACGAGCGGGAAGTGGGGCTCCGCCTCCTCGTCCTCCTCGTCCTCTTCGCCGGTGTCGTCGTCCTCGTCGTCTTCCTCGTCGTCGCTCCCGACGGCCTCCTCGTAGGAGGTGCCGGTCAGCGACGCCGACGCTGCCCACGGCTCGACCTTGTCCTCGTCGTCGTCCTCCTCGGGCGAGACGCTCTCCTGGATCGCCCGCATCGTCCGTTCGGGGAGCAGCGTGGAGAGCTCGCCACGCACGCCGCCGTCCTCCTCCCACGCCGCGCCGACGACGATCACCGGCTCGCCGAAGGCGTCGCTGGCGAAGAAGGCATCGACGAGCTGGGTCGGATACGCGTTGACCGCGAGCAGGACCTCGCGCGGACCGGCGCGGGTGAAGGCGATCGGCTGCTCGCCGGGCGCGGCGCCCGGCCGGTCGACGCGCTCGATGCGGAGCAGCAGCGGCTCCGGCACGATGAAGGTGAGCGGGTTCTCGCGCGTGAAGGGTCCCCGCGGCACGGGCGGCTCGTCGCCGCCGTCGCCGCCGTCGCCTCCGTCCTCACCGGCCTCGTCGGGATCACCATCGGTATCGCCGCTGAGATCGCCGCGCGCCTCATCCGGCCCGTCGTCGGGCTCCCCGGCCGACGTGCCGCCGGGCTCCTCGGGTGGTGGACAGATCATTCCGGAAATTACCTCCCCTCTGCCTCCGGCGCTTGCGCGGTGATCGACGGCCGTCTGGTCAGGCCGCGACCACCTCATCGATGGCGTCGCACAGCGCGGTCAGCGTATAGGGCTTCGGGACGAACACCGTCTGCGCATCGAGCGGCAGGCCGCGATCCTCGGCCGTGTACCCGGACACGAACACTACAGGCACCTCCGGTGCCAGCAGGCGCATGCGCCCCACCATCTCGACGCCACCGAGCACCGGCATCATCACGTCGGTGACCACGACGTCGATGCGGCTGCGCTCCGCCTCGAACGCGCGAAGGCCCTCCTCGCCGTTCACCGCTTCCACCACGGTGAAGCCGCACCGCTCGAGCAGGCGCCGCGCCTGGACGCGCACCTGCGGCTCGTCCTCGACGAGCAGCACACATTCCGTCGAGGGCGACTTGCTCAGGGACTCATCGTCGCTCGTCGACCCCGACGCGGTCGCGGGAGCCCGCGCCGCGCCGCAGACGGGAAGGAAGACGGTGACGACCGTTCCCTGCCCCGGCACGCTGCTCAGCGTGATCGCTCCGCCGGACTGCCGCACGATTCCGTAGACGGTCGACAGTCCGAGGCCGGTGCCCTCGAGCGGGCCCTTGGTGGTGTAGAACGGCTCGAAGGCGCGCGAGCGGGTGGTCTCGTCCATGCCGACGCCGGTGTCGCTGACCTCGAGGGCGACATAATCCCCGGCCGACAGCTCGAGCACCGCGGCGGCCGCGTCGTCGAGGGCGCGGAGGCTCGTCGCGATCACGAGGCGTCCACCGCGTGGCATCGCATCGCGCGCGTTGATCGCGAGGTTCACCAGCACCTGTTCCAGCTGGCTGGCGTCGGCCATCACGTGCAGGCCGTCCGAGCCGCGCCGGAGCTCGAGCTGCACCCCGCCGCCGAGGGCGCGCGAGAGCAGTCGTTCGACGTTCACGACCACGGCGTGCACGTCGAGCCGCTCAGGGGCGCGCTCCTCCTTCCGACCGAAGGCGAGCAGCTGTCGCGTCAACGCCGACCCGCGCTCCACGGCCTGACGGATGTCGTGGACCTCGCCGCGGAGCGGGCTGTCCGCCGGCAGATCGTCCGCCAGCACCGCGCTGGCGCTCATGACGACGGTGAGCAGGTTGTTGAAGTCGTGCGCGACGCCGCCGGCGAGCCGTCCCACGGCCTCCATCTTCTGCGCGTGCAGGAGCTGCTGCTGCATCTCGCGCTCGCGGCTGCGCAGACGGGTCTGCTCGGTGACGTCGTTGACGAGCACGATGCGCGCCGAGCGGCCCTCGAAGTCGAAGGCGTGCGAGACGACCTCGACGTCGATGATTGTGCCGTCCGCCTTGCGGTGACGATAGCCCCACCCGCGTCCCTGCCCCTCGAAGCCCTGGCGTCGCGCGTGCACCTGCGCCTTCACGCGATCGACGTCCTCGGGCGGGCGGACGTCGAGGATCGTCATCGACAGGAACTCGGCCTCGCTGAAGCCGTAGTGGGCAATCGCCGCGGGGTTCACGGCGAGAAAGCGATAGGTGTCGATGTCGTACACCCAGGCCGGCATGGGCATGACCTCGAACATCATGCGGTAGCGGTGCTCGCGGGTCGCCATCTCGCGCTCCGCCTCGTAGCGCTCGGTCACGTCGATCACGACGCCGACGGTCCCGACCACGCAGCCGGCGCCGTCGTGCAGCGGGGAGGCCGAGACCTCGCCGAGGAAGATGGTGCCGTCGCGCCTCCGATGCTCGACGTCGTACTGCTCCCGTGCGCCGTCGAGCCGGCGGCGGAGGCGGAGGCCGTCGGCCTCGCGCTCCCGCGGCGTGAAGAGGAGCGACCCGAGCACCTGGCCCTCGAGCTCGACCCGTGAATATCCGGTGAGCTCGCACATCCGCTCGTTGACGTAGAGCGCGCGGTTGTCGCGGTCGGTCACGACGAGGCCGGCGTTGAGGTTCTCGGCTACTCCGCGAAAGCGCGCCTCGGAATCGCGCAGCGCGCTCACGGCGGCGCGTCGCCGCACGTCGCGCACGATGCACAGCAGGTTGCCGTCATCCAGGCGGGTCGTCGCCACCTCGCCTTCGACGAGCGTCCCGTCGGGGCGCACGAAATGGCGCATCGTGATGGCCGATCCCTCGCGCTCGACGATGTCGACCTGCGGCGGGTGCACGCGCAGGTCGGCGGCCTGGATGAACGACACGATCGGCGCGCCGAGCACCTCCGCCCGCGACCGGCCGACGAGGGTGGCAAAGGCGTCGTTCGCGTCGATGACAGCGAGCAAGCGGTCGATCACGTACATGCCGTCCGCGGCTCGCGCGAACAGCGCCTGAAAATCGAGCGTCATCTGGTCCGGAGCGGCCCGCGCGGGAGGAACAGCGAAAATGGGGGACCTTGCAACAGTATCGGCCCGCCGCGCCGTTCCTGTAGTCGGACAGAGGCCGACGCATCACGGTGGTCGTGATTGGACTTGACGCTGTCGTGGACACGCCAAATGTTGGCGCCTCCCCCGATCCACGCCATCCCCCGAGGCACATGCGGCATCCGCATATCTCCGTCCGACTGCTGTCGACTCTGCTCCTTCTCGGCCCGGCCGCACAGGCCCAGAGCGCGCTCGACCCGGCCAACCGGCCCGGCCGCGATCCTGCGCAGGCGATCGACGAGGAGTACACGCGCAAGATCCACGAGTACACGACGGAGAAGTTCTTCCTTTCGCCGCTGGTCGATTATCTCCCCGCGTCCGCGACGGTTCCGACTCCGAAAGCCGTGCTCGGTGACATCGCCGGCGCCCGCAACAACCTGCCGTACTCGAAGGAGGTGTATGCGTACATGCGCCTGCTCGAGAAGGCGAGCCCACGCGTGAAGGTGATCTCGATCGGCACGACGGAGGAGGGCCGAGAGATGATCGCCGTCGCCGTCGCGTCGGAGCAGCTCATCGCCGGGATGGCGGCCAACCGCGAGAAGCTGGCAAAGCTGGCCGATCCACGCTCCATCGGCATGAACGACACGGAGGCGGCGCGGCTCGCCGCCGATGCGGTGCCCGTCTATTACATCACGGGCACGATCCACTCCACGGAGTCAGGGGCACCGACCGCGCTGATGGAGCTCGCCTACCGGCTGGCGGTGGACGAGAGCCCGTACGTCAAGAGCATCCGCGACAACGTCATCACGCTCATCACCCCGATCGTGGAGGTGGACGGGCGCGACCGGATGGTGGACCTCTTCAGGTGGCACATGGCCCATCCGGGAGAGACCTTCCCCAACCTGCTCTACTGGGGCCACTACGTCGCGCACGACAACAACCGCGACGCGATGGGTCTGACGCTGAAGCTCTCGCAGAACGTGCTCAACGAGTACGTGACCGAGAGAGCGCAGGTGCTGCACGACCTGCACGAGTCGGTGCCGTACCTGTACGACAACACGATCGGCGACGGGCCGTACAACGCGTGGATCGATCCGCTGCTCACCAACGAGTGGCAGATGATGGGCTGGCACAACGTGCAGGAGATGACGCGCCTCGGCATGCCCGGCGTGTTCGCCCACGGCCAGTTCGACACCTGGTCGCCGGGCTACCTGATGTTCATGGCGGCCACGCACAACGGCATCAGCCGCTTGTACGAGACCTTCGGCAACGGGGGTACGGCAGAGACGGTGGAGCGCACGCTCTCGCCAGGAGAGACGTCGCGGACGTGGTATCGCCAGAACCCGCCGCTGCCGCGCGTGCAGTGGTCGCTGCGGAACAACAACAACTACGAGCAGACCGGTCTGCTCGTCTCGCTCAACTACTTCGCGCAGAACCGCCGCGTCTTCCTCCAGAACTTCTACGAGAAGAGCAAGCGCTCGGTGCTGAAGCCGCACAACGAGGGGCCGGCCGCGTACGTCCTGCCGGCGAACGATCCTCGTCCCGGCGCGCAGGCGGAGCTGCTGCGCATCCTGCAGAAGCAGCACGTCGAGATCTCGCGCGCCACGGCGCCGTTCAGCGTGACGGTACCGCGGCGGGCCGACGCATCACCGCGCGCCGCCGGGGACTCCGCGACCGGGCGGCGCTCGGCAGCCACCGGCACGACGGAGGCACGGCAGTTCCCCGCGGGCAGCTACATCGTGCGCATGGACCAGCCGTACTCGCGCATCGCCGACGCGCTGCTGGACCGGCAGTACTGGGCACCGAACGATCCGCAGAAGACGCCGTACGACGACACCGGCTGGTCCTTTCCCGAGGGATTCTCCGTCCAGGCGGAGCGCGTGACCGACTCGAAGGTTCTCGACGTGGCGATGGAGCGCGTCACCGGCGAGGTGAAGGCGGCGGGCGGGGTGAGCGGCCAGGGTGCGGTGTTCGCGATCGAGCACAACGCCGACAACGGGCTGGCCACCCTCCGCTACCGCCTGCGCTCGGCGGACATCGCGGCGGCCGAGGCACCGTTCGCCGCGGCGGGGAAGAAGTTCGCGCGCGGATCGTTCGTGATTCGCGGCGTGGGACGGGACGAGCTGGATCGGGCAGCGCGTGAGCTCGGGTTGTCGGTGGTCGCGCTGGACGCGGCGCCGTCGGTGAAGACGCACCCGGTGCGCGCGGCGCGGGTGGCGATCCTGCACACCTGGCTCAGCACGCAGACGGAGGGCTGGTGGCGCTACGCGTTCGACGTGCTGTCGATCCCGTACGACTACATCAGCACCCAGGAGGTGGCGAAGGCGGCCGACCTCAACGCGAAGTACGACGTCATCCTCTTTCCCCCGGCGGGGGGCAGCACCCAGCAGATCATCGAAGGGCTTCCGAAGTGGCGAAACCCGATGCCCTGGAAGAACACCCCGCTCACCCCGAACATCGGAACCTGGGCGCAGACCGACGACATCCGTCCGGGGCTCGGCTGGCAGGGCGTCGAGAAGCTGCAGCAGTTCGTGGCGCGCGGGGGCGTCCTGGTCGGTGTGCTGGGCACGGCGGAGCTCGCGACGACGCTGGGGCTCGCACCGGGTGTGACGTATAACGGCTCGCCGCGGAGCCGAGTGGTGGGCAGCCTCCTCCGCAGCACCGTGGTGGATGCGGCGAGCCCGATCGTCTACGGGATTCCCGAGAACCTCGCCGTGTACAGCGACGGCGGGGAGACGTTCAGCGTCAGCAACACGCGCGGCGGCCGTGGCGGTGGGCGGTTCAGCGGGACGCCGGAGCGTCCGACGGGACGCGGCACGGCGGACGATGCGGATGTCGTGGTCGGGCGTCCGCAGCTCGACTCGAGCAACACGGCGCTGCCGGTGGCGGAGGTGAACCCGTGGGAGGCCGCGCCGGTCACGACCGACCAGCTCCGCAATCCGACGAACGTGATTCCGCCGGCGATGCGTCCGCGCGTGGCGCTGCGCCTCGCGGATCAGCGGGGGCTGCTCGCGTCCGGGCTGCTGGAAGGGGGGAGCGACATCGCGCAGCGTCCACTCGTGGTGGACGTGCCGATGGAGCGCGGGCACGTCGTGCTGTTCGCCAACAACCCGATCTGGCGTGGAGAGACGATCGGGTCGTACTTCCTGGTGTTCAACACGATCCTGAACTTCGACAACCTGAACGCGGGGCGGGTGCTCGACCCACGCTGAGACCCGGGTCGTCGGACCCGCAACGACGAAGGCACACCGGACCAGCTCCGGTGTGCCTTACGCGGATCGTGCGCGCAGGTCAGCCGCTCCGCGTCACGCTTGGCGGCGCCGCGCCAGCATTCCCGCAAGACCGACGAGCCCGAGGGCGAGCAGTCCCATCGTCTCCGGCTCGGGGGTCGCGACGAGCTGCCCGCGAATCTCACCGGCGGGGAACTGCGCGTCGTGAATGTTGGCGTAGGTGTTCCCCGCCCGCATCCCGGCGACGACCGTGTTGCGCGCGGTGACGACGGAGCCGCCCTGCGATGCCAGGAACCCCGCGCTGTACGAGATCGGGTTGAGGAGGTCGAACAGGTGCGAGTAGAAGCCGGAGGTCGAGCCGAGCGGAAAGCCGTTCGGGCCGAAGTCGACCGCCACTCCTGCCGTTCCGGTGGCCGGCGCGCAGCAATGGATGTGTGCCCCGGTCGCGACGCCGCCGATCAGCCCGGAGAAGGTTTCGTTGACGAGCAGGGTGTTGAGGGCCTCGTCGAGCGTCACCGTCGCCGAGCCGGTGGCCGGCGAGCCCGTCGGCGTGGGTCGTTCGTTCGCGCCATTGAGGGCCGCGGTGAAGACCGTGACCTGGGTGTACGCCGGCATGGCCGCCAGCGCGACGAGGATGGCGGCGGCCACGAGCCGCACGCGCATGTGTGTGAGAACACGCATCAGCCTACCCTCCCGGTAGCGAGGTCCTGCCTCCATCCGCGCGGTTCGCGGGCGGCAGCCGGGATAAGGGAACGCGAGCGGTGGTCTCGCGCTAGATGCGCCCTCGTGGGAGCGGGCCCGATCCGTCTTACAGGCGCCCCGCCCGTCTTCTAGATTCCGTGGGCGGCGACGTATACCGCAGACTCGCCATCCCAAGTCAGGGCTCTCATGCAGTCCAAGCCAGAACCGGCGCTCCGGCTCGCCCGAGCGGACGCTCCGCTCCGCCCCGAGCCGCCTCAGCCGCGGCTCACCGACGCCGGCGTCGAGCGCAACCCCGGCACCCCGCTCGATCTCGACCTCGTCCGCACCCTCCGAGTGAACCGCTCCGCGGTGGAGCGTCGCGCAGCCACCATCCCGACGCGGCGCACCGTGAAGAAGGAGTGGCAGGCAGCGTGGCTGCTTCGCGCCGTCTCGCTGATCGATCTCACCACTCTCGCTGGCGACGACACGCCGGGCAACGTGCGCCGCCTGTGCGCGAAAGCCGCGCGGCCGGTGCGCGGCGACCTCGTGGCCGCGCTGGGCGTGGAGGATCTCCGCCTCACCGTCGGCGCAGTGTGCGTGTACCACGCGATGGTCCCCACCGCCGTCGACGCGCTCGAGGGCACCGGGATCCCGGTCGCGGCCGTGAGCACCGGCTTTCCCGCCGGCCTCAGCCCCCTCGAGGAGCGTGTGCGCGAGATCCGCGCGTCGGTCGCCGCGGGGGCGAAGGAGATCGACATCGTGATCACGCGCGGCCACGTGCTCACCGGCAACTGGCAGGCGCTGTACGACGAGGTGCGGATGTTCCGCGAGGCGTGCGGCGACGCACACATGAAGAGCATCCTCGCCACCGGCGAGCTCGCAACGTTGGGCAACGTCGCGCGCGCGAGCATGGTCGCCATGATGGCGGGGTCCGACTTCATCAAGACGTCGACGGGCAAGGAGGGCGTCAACGCGACGCTGCCCTTCAGCCTCGTGATGGTCAGGATGATCCGCGAATTCTACGAGGCCACCGGGTTTGCCGTCGGGTACAAGCCGGCCGGCGGGATCCGCAGCGCCAAGAACGCGCTCGAGTATCTCTACCTCATGAAGGACGAGCTGGGGAATCGCTGGCTCAAGCCCGACCTGTTCCGCTTCGGCGCCAGCTCCCTGCTCACCGACATCGAGCGGCAGCTCGAGCACTTCGTCACCGGGCGCTACTCGGCAGCCCACCGCCACCCGATGGTCTGAGCTCATGACATCCGTTCGGGAAGTCTTCGACACCATGGAGTACGGGCCGGCGCCCGAATCGGCGAAGCCGGCCGAGCAATGGCTCGAGCAGCGAAACGCACGATTTGGGCACTTCATCGGCGGCACGTGGACCAAGCCCTCGAACACCTTCGAGGTGATCAACCCGGCGACGGGCAAGCGGATCGCCGCCGTGAGCGAAGGATCGGCGACGGAGGTCGACGCGGCCGTGAAAGCGGCACGCAAGGCGCTCCCCGCGTGGCAGGCGCTGGGCGGACATGGACGCGCGCGGTACCTCTATGCTCTCGCGCGGGCGGTGCAGCGCAACTCGCGACTGCTCGCGGTGCTCGAGTCGATGGACAACGGGAAGAGCATTCGCGAGACGCGCGACATCGACGTCCCGCTCGTCGCCCGGCACTTCTATCATCATGCCGGCTGGGCGCAGCTCATGGACACCGAGTTCGCCGGTCATCACGGGGCCGGCGTCGTTGGGCAGATCATCCCGTGGAACTTCCCGCTGCTCATGATGGCGTGGAAGGTCGCGCCCGCGCTCGCCGCAGGCTGCACGATCGTCATCAAGCCCGCCGAGTTCACCCCGCTCACGGCGCTGGTGTTCGGGGAGCTGGCGGAGTCCGTCGGGCTGCCGGCGGGAGTGCTCAACATCGTGACCGGAGACGGCGACACCGGCGCCGCCATCGTTGCGCACGATGGCGTCGACAAGATCGCCTTCACCGGCAGCACCGAAGTCGGACGCATCATCCGCAAGGCGACGGCGGGCTCGGGCAAGAAGCTGTCGCTCGAGCTGGGCGGGAAGTCGCCGTTCATCGTCTTCGACGACGCAGACCTCGATTCGGTGGTCGAGGGAGTCGTGGACGCGATCTGGTTCAACCAGGGGCAGGTCTGCTGTGCCGGCTCGCGTCTCCTCGCGCAGGAGGGGATCGCCGAGCGGCTCTACGCGAAGCTGCGCGCGCGGATGGAGACGCTGCGACTCGGCTCGCCGCTCGACAAGGCGGTGGACATGGGGGCGATCGTCGCGCCGGTGCAGCTCGAGCGCATCCGCTCGCTCGTCGATCAGGGAAAGACGGAGGGCGCCGACTTCTGGCAGCCGTCGTGGGCCTGCCCGACCGAGGGGTGCTTCTATCCGCCGACGCTGTTCACCAACGTGCAGCCGTCGTCGTCGATCGCGCAGGTGGAGATCTTCGGCCCCGTTCTGGTGGCGATGACGTTTCGTACGCCGAGCGAAGCGGTGGCGCTCGCCAACAACACGCCGTACGGGCTGGCGGCAAGCGTGTGGAGCGAGAGCATCAATCTCGCGCTCGACATCGCGCCGAAGATCAAGGCCGGCGTCGTGTGGATCAACTCCACCAACCTGTTCGATGCCGCAGCGGGGTTCGGCGGCTACCGTGAGAGCGGGTTCGGACGTGAGGGTGGTCGCGAGGGGATGTACGAGTACCTCAAGAAGGTCGGACGAGCGGAGGAGCGGAGGAGCGGACGATCAAGCAGCCGTAAGGCAGCGAGAGCGTCGGAGCGACCGGCTGCCAGATCGCGCCGCGCCGCAGAGCTGGACGATCCCGATCGTGGTCCGCTCGTCGATCGCACGGCCAAGCTGTTCATCGGCGGCAAGCAGGCGCGTCCCGATTCCGGCTACTCGCGCCGGGTCGTCGGCGCCAACGGACGCGTGCTCGGCGAGGTCGGCGACGGCAATCGCAAGGACCTCCGGAACGCCGTCGAGGCCGCGCATGGTGCGCTGGCCGGCTGGAGCAAGGCGACGGGACACAACCGCGCGCAGATCCTGTACTACATCGCCGAGAACCTCGCGGCCCGCTCGACGGAATTCGCGGCGCGCGTCGGTGCCCTGACCGGCGGCGACGGCGAGGCGGAGGTGGACGCGTGCGTGCGGCGGCTGTTCACCTACGGCGCCTGGGCGGACAAGTACGATGGCCAGGTGCATCAGGTGCCGCTGCGCGGCGTGGCGCTCGCGATGAACGAGCCGATCGGCGTGATCGGCGTGGCAGCGCCGGAGGAGCATCCGCTGCTCGGTCTCGTCTCGCTCGTCGGACCGGCGATCGCCGTCGGCAACACGGTGGTCGCGATCCCGAGCGAGCGGGCGCCCCTGGCGGCGACGGACTTCTATCAGGTGCTGGAGACGTCGGACCTGCCGGCGGGGGTGATCAACATCGTCACCGGCGCCAAGGACGCGCTGGCGAAGACGCTGGCCGAGCACGACGACGTGGACGCGGTGTGGTACTTCGGGTCCCACGAGGGGGTACGCGCCGTCGAGCTGGCGAGCGCCGGCAACATGAAACGCACCTTCGCCGAATGGACGACGCGCGACTGGCTGTCCCCTGCCGACGGTGAAGGGCGGGAGTTTCTGCGCGAGGCGACGCAGGTCAAGAATATCTGGATCCCCTACGGGGAGTGACGCCGGGTGGCGGGCGACGCTGACCCGGTCGCCCCCGTAGTAGCTCGCTCGGCCGGTTACTCCTCCCGTGACCGGCCGTCCTGCTATCACCATGGCATCGCCCACGCCCGTCCCCGAGCGGCGCATCGGACCCGACTTCTACTCCGCCGCCGAGCTGGAGGCGCTGCTGGCCGTGCATGGCCCGCTGGCGGCGGCGATGGAGCGGCTCGTCTCGCTCGCCGCCATGGCGCTCCGGGCACCCTTCGCCATCGTCGTCCTGACCGGCGACGACCGACGCTGCTTCGGCGCCGGCCCCGCACTGCCACGGTGGGCCACCCACGACACGGGCGCGTTGTGGCGCTCCGGCCTCCTCGAGCCGATCGCGGCCGGCCCGGTGGAGTGGCGCGACACGACGCGCGATCTGCCCAGCCCGCAGAGCACGGCGGCCACGGCGCTCGGCATCCGCTCGCTCCTCGGTGTGCCGATTCGCGCGTCCACCGGCAAGGTGGTCGGCGTGTTCTGCGCGGTCGATCCGCAGCCGGTCATCTGGAACGCCGACGACCTCGAGATGCTCCAGCAGTTCGCCACCACCGCGGCCGCGGACTGGGAGATCCGGCACAATCTGGCGGCGAAGCGCGCCACCGAGCAGTGGCGGGAATACTCGGGCAGTCACGACGTGCTGACGGGGCTCGCAAACCGCGCCGTGCTGCTCGACCGGCTGCGCGTCGCGATCGCGCGCCCGACGGTCCGCGCGTCTGGCGACGCCTCGTCGACCCTCTCCGACATGCCGCCGGAAGATCTCGTCGCGGTGTTCTTCCTCGACGTGAACGACTTCCGTCTGGTGAACGAGCGCTTCGGGCACCTCATCGGCGACCGGCTGCTCGCGCTCATCGGGCAGCGCCTTCGCCAGATCGCCGGCCCGACCGCCACCGTCGCGCGACTGGGCGGCGACGAGTTCGCCGTGCTGATCGAGCGGATCGCCGCACCGGAGATCGCGGTGGAGATGGCGCGCCGCATCCGCACCAACCTGTCCCAGCCGACGGACCTCGAAGGGGAAACCATCTCGCTCGCGATCAGCGTCGGCCTCGCATTGAGCACACCGGCGGCCGAGCTGCCGGAGCACATGCTGCGCGGCGCCGACCTCGCGATGGCGCATGCCAAGCGGTCCGACGGCGGCGATGTCGCGACCGAGCCGGTGGTCTTCGACTGGAAGCTCGCAGCCGAGGCTCGCAACCGGCTGCGGATGCAGGAGGAGCTGCGGCAGGCGCTGGACGGCGACGAGCTCGTGCTGCACTACATGCCGATCGTGTCGCTGGCTACCCGCCGCATCACCGGCGTCGAGGCGCTGCTGCGGTGGGATCACCCGCGCCGGGGGCTGTTGGCCCCGCACGAGTTTCTCGATGTCGCGGAGGAAGTCGACGTCATCCTCGACGTGGGACGATGGGTGCTGGCCGAAGCGAGCCGGCAGCTGCACCGGTGGACTTCCGGCAGCGCGCACTCCGAGTCGCAGCTCACCCTCGCCGTCAACCTATCGGCGCGTCAGTTCGTGGCCGAGGAGTTCGCGAAGGACGTGGAACGGACGATGAGCGACTTCGGGCTGCGGCCGGAGTCGCTCGTGCTGGAGGTGACGGAACGGGCCGTGTCGTCGAACGTCGCGCGCGCCGCCGGGGTGCTCGCCGGGCTGCGCGCGCAAGGGTCGAAGATTCACCTCGACGACTTCGGCGCCGGCAGCTCGCCGTTGGGGTACCTGGAGCAGCTTCCACTCGACGGTGTGAAGATCGACCACGAGCTGGTCGGACGAATGGGGCGCGACGACGAGGCGCGGCGGCTCGTGCGCTCGATCGTGAGCATGGCGCGCGAGCTGCGCCTCGACATCGTGGCCGAGGGCATATCCTCCACGAGCGACCTCAAGGTGCTGCAGTCACTCGGCTGCACGCACGGGCAGGGTCAGCTCTTCTCGCCCGCCGTTCCGGCGAGCGCCATCACCGCCATGCTGCGGACATTGCCGTGGTGACCTGCGTCGACGCACGCGGCGCGATCACCTGGGAATCGTGACGTACTGCTCCAGGCGCGCGACCTCGGTCTTGTCGACGTACTTGCCGATCTCGCGACGGAACTGATCGATGCTCGTGTAGGGCCGGTATTCCTCGAACTCGTGGGCCATCCGGTCGCCCACGCCCGGGATCAGCTTGATCTCGTCCTTCGACGCCTTGTTCAGGTCGATCGGCTTCCAGAGTCGAGCGTAGAGCGCCTTCTTGTCGCTCACCTGCGAGCCGAGCTTCCTGTCCACCGCCAGCATGTCGGTGTAAGGGCGGCCGGCGATGAGAGCATCCGCGGCGGCGGCGTTCATCCCCGGAAGCGCCGCGAGCTGCTCCTTCGTCGCGGCGTTCGGATCGAGCATGCCGCCGCCGGTGGCGATGCTGCCATTGGTCGCGGCGTCGGTGGTCATCACGGCCGCCGCCGAGTCGCGCGGAGCGACGCCGACGGCGGTCGCGGTCGCGGTGGAATCGCCGGACTTGGCGTCCTTGCCGGTGCTGCACCCAGCAAGGGCGACGGCGGCAGCGGTCAGTGTGGCGAGACGCAGGGTCGAGGTCATGAGATCTCCGGTTCGAGGTGAAGGGGCCCGCGCTCGAGCGCGGGATGGCGATAGGTGAAGAGGAGGCCGAGCAGGCCGAGCTGCGCCATCGCGCCGGGCGCGAGCAGGGGCGTGGCGCCGCGGAGGACTTTCCACATCAGCGGCCAGCCGCGGAGAGTGTCGTCGCGCTCGAGGGCCCACTCCCAGTTTCCCTTGGCATGCAGCGCCACACCGGCGATCCCGGCGGCCACGCAGATCCACATCACGACGCGGAATGCGGCGATCGCGCCGGACGTCGGGCGTCGCCAGGCGAGGCACGCCGTGACGAGCGTCGCCGCCAGCACGGCGAAGGGAACGAGCTGCCAGACGGAGTCGTAGTGCTTGAGCAGCAGCAGCTCGGGCACGAGCCCGACCGCGGTGAATCCGACGAGGGCGAGGAGCAACCGACGCATCATGACGATGCGATCGGACCGATCGGCAATGGGTGCGCGAGCGGCCTCAGTCACCAGGCGTCGGCTCGGGCACCGGGGCGTGGCCGTGCGAGCGGGGGCGGAAGCGGGCGGCGACCTTTTCCCGCCAGGCGTCGAGAATCTCGTACACGGTCGGGATGACGAACAACGTCAGCACGGTGCTCGTGATCGTCCCGCCGATCACGGCGCGACCGAGGGGCGAGCGGAAGTCCGCCCCTTCACCCCGCCCGAGCGCCACCGGGATCATGCCGGCGATGAGCGCCAGCGTCGTCATGAGGATCGGGCGCAGACGGATCGCCCCCGCCTCGATCAACGCATCGCGCATCGGGAGGCGCTTCTGCTCGTGCGTCCACTTGGCGAAGTCGATGAGGAGGATGGCGTTCTTGGCGACGATGCCCATGAGCAGGATCACGCCGATCAGGCTCATGATGTTGAGCGTGTCACGGGTGACGAGCAGCGCGAGCACGACGCCGATGAGCGAGAGCGGCAGCGACGACAGGATCGCCAGCGGATCGAGGAAGCTGCCGAACTGCACGACGAGGATGAGGTACATCAGCATCACGGCGATGCCGAGCGCCGTGAAGATCGAGCCGAACACCTCGGCCTGATCCTTCGCCTGGCCGCCGGAGTTGAGCACGTACCCCTCGGGCATGCGGAACGATGCGAGCTTGCCCTGCACGGCGCGGGAGACATTGCCGATGGACCCTTCGATGTTGGCGCCGATGGTCACGACCCGCTTGCGGTTCAGATGGTCGATCTGGGCCGGTCCCTCGCTCGCGCCGATCGTCGCCACCTGGCCGAGCGGGGTGACGGTGGGGCCGCTGGGACCCTGAAGCACGATGGGCACTCGGGCGAGATCCGCCGGGCTCTCGCGCAGCGCCGCGGGCAGACGAACGCGAACGTAGCGGGTCTCTCCGGTGGGATCGACCCAGTTGCCGGCGTCGACGCCGGCAAAGGCGGGCCGCAGCGCCTGCGCGATCTGTCCGACCGTCACGCCGAGCGAGCCGGCGAGCCCGCGGTTGATCGTGACCTTGAGCTCGGGCTTCTGCCCCTTGGTCGAGAGCCCGACGTCCACCGCTCCCGGCACGGTGCGCACGATCCGCGCGATGGAGTCGGAGAGCTGGCTCAGCATGCGGTCGTCGTCGCCCTGAAGCTGGAGCTGCAGCGGCTTCTGTCCGCCGCCGGGCCCGCCG
This sequence comes from Gemmatimonadaceae bacterium, assembly GCA_013361335.1. Taxonomy (GTDB): domain Bacteria; phylum Gemmatimonadota; class Gemmatimonadetes; order Gemmatimonadales; family Gemmatimonadaceae; genus AG11. The sequence continues at coordinate 21,739 of JABFYH010000139.1, forward strand.
GCCTCGAGCAGATACGCCGTCGCGTCGCCGACGGCACGCAGCTCCCGGCGGAGGCGGATGCCGAACGCGTTCTGGCTGATGCTCCGCTCCGCCTTGGGCTTCATGCGGATGTACACCGAGCCGATGTCCACGCCGCCGGAGCCCGACGCGCTGCCGACGGTGGAATACGTGTACAACACCTCGGGATGCGCGCGCACCATCCGCGCGACCTGCTCGGTGACGACGCGCGTGTACTCGAGGCTCGAGCCCGGCGGTGCCTCGACGGTGACCGTCAGCTCGCTGCGGTCGCTGTTCGGCACGAAGCCGAACCCGCCGAACATCACCTGAAGCGCGATCGCGCCGATGAACGAGGCGGCGGCGAGGGCGATCATCGTCTTGCGGTGGTCGAGCGCCCACGCGACGCCGCCACGATAGCGATTCGCCTGCCGGTCGAACCAGACGTTGAACCGGTCGAGGGCGCGCGCGATCGGGTTGCGCCGCTCGTGCGCCTCGATCTGCGGGTCGGCCCAGTAGGCCGAGAGCATCGGGTCGAGCGAGAAGGAGACGAAGAGCGACACGAGCACGGCGGCCGCGATCGTGAGGGCGAACGGCTTGAACCATTGCCCCGCGAAGCCGCTCATGAAGCCCACGGGCACGAACACGGCGACGATGGAGAAGGTCGTCGCGGCGACGGCGAGGCCGATCTCCTCCGTGCCTTCGTGCGACGCCTCGAGATGATCTTTCCCCATCTCGATGTGGCGCACGATGTTCTCGCGCACCACGATCGCGTCGTCGATCAGGATGCCGATGGCCAGCGACAGGCCGAGCAGCGACATCGTGTTCAGGGTGAAGCCGAAGACCCAGAGCGGCACGAACGACGCGAGCACCGAGACCGGCAGCGCGAGACCGGTGATGACGGTGGAGCGCCAGGAGTTGAGGAAGAGGAAGACGACGAGCACGGTGAGGAGCGCGCCCTCGACGAGCGCCTCCTGAACGTTCTTCACGGAGTTGCGCACCCGCTGGCCGGCGTCGCGCACGATCTCGATCGTGGTGCCCTGGGGCAGCGCGGCGCGCAGCGCGGGGAGGCGTGCCTTGATCCCGTCGCTCACCGTCGTCGTGCTGTAGCCCTTCGACTTCACGATGCCGAGCCCGATCGCCTCGCGCCCGTTGTACAGCGCCGCCGACCGTCGCTCGGCCGATCCCGCCTGGACGATGGCGACGTCGCCGAGCCGGATCGGCACGCCGTTGCGCTGGGCGACGGTGAGCTGCGCGAAATCCTCCGGGCGCTCGAGTCGCCCCTCGATGCGGATCGCGCGCTCGGTGACCGGTCCGGTGAGCTGGCCGACGGGGGCGGCGAGGTTCTGCGCGCGCAGTGCGCCCACGACCTGATCGATGCCGACGCCGGCTGCGGTGAGGCGCGCCGGATCGAGGATGACGTTGAGCGTCGCGCTGTCGGCGCCCGCGACGTTCACCTGCGCCACGCCCGAGATCGCGCGCAGCTCGCCGCCGATGGTCTGATCGGCGATCTGGGTGAGCTGCGCGGGGGTGAGCGTCACCGAGGTGAGCGCGAGCGACACGATCGGCTGCTGCGACGGATCGAAGCGCTGGATGATCGGCTCGACGATCTCCGTTGGGAGCTGCGCGCGCACGGCGGAGATCGCGTCGCGCACGTCCTGCGTCGCCTGATCGGCGGACTTGCTGAACTGAAACTGAACGATGATCTGCGCGAACCCGTCGGTCGACGTCGAGTGCAGCTGATCCAGCCCCGAGATCCCGGAGATGCGATCCTCGAGCCGGTCCACGACCTCGCGCTCGACCTGGCCGGGCGAGGCGCCCGGGTACACGATGCCGATGAAGACGATCGGCGCATCGATGTCGGGGAACTCGTCGGTCTGGAGCCGTCCGAGGGCGGCGATGCCGAACACGACGAGCGCGATCATCGTGACCACCGTGATGATCGGACGGCGAATGGCGAAATCGGAGATGAACATTTTCGTCCGGGGTACGGCAACGGATGGGCCAGCGTTGGCGCCTCATCATAGTACGCGCGAGGTGTCCGATGGGCTGGGTCCGCTGCGGGCGGAGGACGCGCGGAGTGAACCTCCTCTGGTATGCCTGATGCACGACCCTCGCGCGCGCGCGGCCCTGACGCTGGCTGATGTGACGCGCGCATCCCTTTTCCGAAGGAGCGACGACCAATGGCGGACCAGAGAAGCGGCTCAGGCGGCGGACAGGGCGGTTCTGGTGGCAGTGGCGGCGGGGGTGGCGGCAGCAAGGGCGGCGGTGGTCAGGGTGGCGGCGGCCAGGGCGGCGGCGGCCAGGGTGGTGGCGGCGGCCAGCGGCAGGGCGGCGGCGGCCAAGGAGGAGGTGGTCAGGGCGGTGGCGGGCAGGGTGGTGGCGGGCAGGGTGGCGGAGGCCAGCGCCCCGGCGGCGGCCAGGGCGGTGGCGGTGGTGGTGGACAGGGCGGTGGCGGGAAAGGCGGCGGGGGCCAGGGCGGGGGCGGTCGGTAAGGGCCCAGCCCGCACGTGCTCATCCAGGAGGCCGGCGAATTTCGCCGGCCTCTTCCATTGAGCGAGCCCGACCGCAAGGCGATGCCAGCAAAGGCTTTGCGGTCGGACTTCAACTGTTTATATTTCGGATCCCACGACGAATTCGGGCGTTGCATGCGGGAGCGGCCAGCCGTTCCCGCCCCTTCCTCGCGTCGGCCCGCCGCGGCACAAATCCC
>JABFYH010000025.1 GCA_013361335.1 Gemmatimonadaceae bacterium
GCGAGCTGCATCCCGATCAGCCAGGAGGAGCAGCAGTCGAACCCGAACCTGGCGGGCGGCTGACGCCCGCGCCTTCACTCGCGTTGGGCATCACCGGAATCGTGGGCACGGCGGCGACCGTGCCCACGATTTTTTTGCCTCGCGAAGCTTCCGCTCTACCGCCCGCGCTTCAATACCCGTCCGGGCCGCGCGTCGAGGAAGCTGCCGCCCAGGATGGCGGGCACGCCGTTCACGAGCACCGCGTCGATCCCGACGGCGTACTGGTGCGGTTCGGCGAAGGTCGCCCGGTCGGCGATGCGCGCGGCGTCGAACACCACGACGTCGGCGGCCGCGCCGTCGCGCAGGACGCCCCGGTCGCGCAGCCCCAGCCGCGCCGCCGGCATCCCGGTCATCTTGTGCACCCCCTGCTCGAGGGTGAGCACGTGCTCGTCGCGCACGTAGTGGCCGAGCACGCGCGGGAAGGTGCCGTAGGCGCGCGGGTGCGGGTGGCCGTCGCCCGGCGTGCTCAGACGGCCGTCCGAGGCGATCATCACCTGCGGATGGCGCATGATGCGGCGCACGTCCGCCTCGTCGAGCACGTGATAGATGGCGTTGGCGCCGCCGTTGAGCTGCGCCTCGATGACGAGTGCGGCGCCATTCTCCGGCGTCGGGGTGAGCTTCCGCCGCTCGGCCCAGTCGGCGAGGGTCTTTCCCTCGAGCGTCTTGTCCCAGGACACGCGCGAGAATTGCACGCGCGCCAGGTCGCCGCCGCCGCGGTCGTTGAGGATGTTGAAGACGATGCCGCGGGTGATGCTGTCCTTGAGTGCGGGATCGGCCACGCGTCGGGCGAACGCGGAGTCGCCGTCGGCCAGCGCCCAGCTGGGAATGAGCACGCTGATGCCGGTATGCGTCGCCGTGTAGGGATACACGTCCGCCATCACGTCCACGCCGGCGCGCCGCGCCGAGTCGAGCATCGCCAGAGTGACGGTGCTCTTGCCCCACGTCTTCTGGCCGACGGCCTTGTGGTGGGTGAGCACGATGGGGATGTGCGCCCGCCGCCCGATCTCGATCGCCTCCGCCACGCCTTCCAGGAGCCCGAGCCCCTCCTCGCGCAGGTGCGAGGTGTAGATGCCTCCCGAGTCCGCGGCGACCTGTGAGAGCGCGACGACCTCGTCGGTCTTGGAGTAGGTACCGGGGAGATAGCGCAGCCCGGTGGAGAGGCCGAAGGCGCCGTCGGCCATCCCCTGCGCCACCATGGCGCGCATCCGCGTCAGCTCGTCACCCGTCGGGTCGCGGTTCGCGTCGCCCATCACTTCGTGCCGGATGGTGTTGTGTCCCACGAGGTAGGCGACGTTGATGCCGATCCCCTGGGCCTGGCGCGCCGTCATGTACGGGGCGAGAGGCCAGGGCGACCCGCCGTCGGGCCCGCCGAGTGCGGTGGTGACGCCCTGGGTCACGGCGCTCCGTGCGCCGGGCAACTGCGGCAGCGGCTCGAGGTGCGCATGCAGATCGATGAAGCCGGGCGCGACGATGCGGCCGGTCGCGTCGACCACGCGCCGTGCACGTGTGCGGGCGATGGGCCGGCGCGAGACGAGCACGACGCGATCGCCGCGAATGGCGACGTCGGCGCGATAGCGCGGAGCACCGGTGCCATCGATCACGGTGCCGCCGGCGATCAGGACGTCGTAGGTCGGGGCCTGGGCAACCGCGAGCGCGGAGAACGAGGTCGACAGGGCAATCGCCAGCGCGACGCGAAGCATCATGGGCGGGTGAGGATCATCCGAGAGAACGGTGGGCGCACGAGCGCCAATGCGACAAAGCTCGGCCGCGGATCGTCGGGCCGCCAGCCGAGCATCCCCTCCGCGCGCCGCTGCCGGTCCCGCCCCCCCCCAGCAACCGCAACAGCTTTTTTGGCCACGGACGACACAGAGAAAGCGCGAGGCAGTCCTCGGTGCCCTCTGTGTCCTCTGTGGCAAAGGCCTTGGTTCTCTTTTGTTGCTGCGCGGATGAATCGGTGCGGGGCGTCACGCACCCCGCTCGATCCGAACCAGCGCGCCGCTAATGCGCGTCCGCCGGCATCTCCTGGTGCCCCTTCGGCCGCCGCAACAAGAGAATCGACGGCGACACCAGCACGAACACCAGCAGCACGAACAGCCACGCGTCGTTGAAGCTCAGCATCGACGACTGCTGCAGCACCTGGCCGTTCAACGCCTGCAGCGCCGCGTTCTTCGCGTCGAAGGCGTTCATCCCTCGCGCGATGAAGCCGCGGGTCAGCATCTGCAGGCGCGTGTCGGTCATCAGCTGGCCGGCCGACAGGTTGCTCACCAGGTCCGCCTGATGGAACTCGCGATGCTTGGCGACGTAGTTCGCCAGCACCGCGATGCCGAACGACCCGCCGAGCTGGCGCGACAGGTTGATCAGCCCCGCCGCCTGCTGCGCCTCACCCGGCTCCAGGCTGGCATACGCCACGTTGTTGATCGGCGTGAACAGCATGCCGAGCCCGAAGCCGCGCACCAGCAGCGCGGCGCGGACGTCGCCCTCGCCTGCCACGGTCGTCAGGTGGCCCATCTTCCACATCGACACCGCGAACAGCGCGATCCCCATCGCGATCAGCACGCGCGGATCGGCCAGCGGCTTCTTGCCGTTGAGCAGGAAGCCGCACACCAGCGCGCTCGCCCCCGTGGCGAGCCCGCCGGGCAGCATCGCCAGCCCCGTCTCCGTCGGCGTGAAGTGCAGGATGCCCTGCGCGAACATCGGGAACAGGAAGACGCCCCCATACAGCCCGAAGCCGAGCGACACGAAGAGGAAGATCGACGCGGACAGCGTCCGGTTGTGCAGCACCCGGAAGTTCACCACGGGATGCTTGTTCCGCTTGCTCAGCTCCCACCACACCATCCCGATCAGGCAGATGCCCGACAGGATCGCCAGTCGGAGGATCAGCATGTCGTCGAACCAGTCCTTCGCGTTCCCCTCCTCGAGCACGTACTGCAGCCCGCCGACCCCCGCGGTGAGCAGCCCGATGCCGATCCAGTCCACCGGATTGCGGTGCGCCTGCTGATCAGGCGGATCCTGAAGGAAGGTGCTCACGAGGAACATCGACAGGATGCCGATGGGCACGTTGATGAAGAAGCACCAGTTCCAGGTGTAGTTGTCGGTGATCCAGCCGCCGAGCGTGGGCCCGAGGGTGGGCGCCACGATGATGCCGAGCATGAAGATGGCCTGCACCATCCCCTGCTCCTCGCGCGGGAAGATCTGCCGCAGCGTCGCCTGCGCCGTGGAGAGCAGCGCGGCGCCCCCTGCCCCCTGCAGGATGCGCCACACCACCAGCTCGACGAGCGAGCCCGACGTCCCGCAGAAGAACGACGCGACGATGAACAGCGCGATCGAGAAGGTGAGGTAGCGCTGGCGCCCGAACCGGCCGGCGAAGAACGCCGTCATCGGGAGGAAGATCACGTTCGACAGGATGTAGCCGGTGGACACCCACCCGATCTCTTCCTGGGTCGCGCCGAGGTTTCCCGCCATCTGCGGGAGGGCGACGTTGATGATCGTGGTGTCCAGCACCTCCATCACCGCGGCCGTGATGAGGCCGGCGAGGATCAGCCAGCGGTAGCGGCGGACGAACGCCGCCGCATCCTGTGCGCGATGCTCGGCGGTGATGGTCAGGACTTTCTGAGGCATCCCCAAACTTAACCGGGCTGCCGGTAGTCCTGCTGCTGAAGCTGCTGTCCGCGCGACTAGACTCGCGTGCCTCCGAGCACCTTGTCCAGCGTGATCGGCAGGTCGCGCACGCGCACGCCGGTGGCGTTGTAGACGGCGTTGGCGATCGCCGCCGCCACGCCGGTGATCCCGATCTCGCCGATCCCCTTCACCCCGATCGGGTTCACGTACGGATCCACCTCGTCCACCAGCGTGACGTCGATCGTCCCCACGTCGGCGTTCACCGGGACGTGATACTCCGCCAGGTCGGCGTTCACGTACCGTCCCGTGCGGTGATCGATCAGCGTCTCCTCCTCCAGCGCCATGCCGATACCCCAGACGATTCCACCCTGAAGCTGGCTGCGGGCGGTCTTGGCATTGAGGATCTTCCCCGCCCCGTACGCAGCCACGATCCGCGGAATCCGGATCTCGCCCAGCTCGCGGTCCACGCGCACCTCGGCGAACACCGCACCGAACGCGTGCGACGCCCGTGCGCTCTCCTCGCGGGTCGGAGTGGTGTCGGCGCGCAGCTCCACCGCGCCGCCGGGCTGGCGCCGCAGCAGATCGGCGTAGCTCTCCCCCCTGGCCGCGTCGCCGGTGAGGAATAGCCGCCCGTCCGCCGCGCTCACCGCCGTCGCCAGCGCCCCATGCAGCGGCGACGCGAGGTCCGCGATCGCCAGCGCCACCAGCTTGTCGCGCCCCGCCGCGCAGACCTTGTGTACCGCCGTGCCGGTGGATGCCACCGTCATCGACCCGCCGCTCACGGGACTCGGTGGGAGCCGCGAGTCGCCGAGCTCGAACCGCACCTGCTCCGGCGCCAGCCCCAGCGTATCGGCCGCGAGCTGCGTCATGACCGTGTACGTCCCGGTGCCGAGATCCTGCGTCGCCGTCTGCACGAGCGCCCGAACGGTGCCAGATGCATCCGCGGTGAGGCGCACCGACGCCGACGCCGGCATCCGGAAGCTCGGATACGTGGCCGACGCCATGCCGTAGCCCACCAGCACGGAGCCGTTGCGCATCGCGCCCGGCGTCGCCGAGCGCTCCGCCCAGCCGAACCGCTCGGCGCCGATCCGGTAGCATTCGCGCAGCGACTTGCTGCTCCACTGCCGCCCCGATTCCGGATCCGTCTCGGCGTAGTTCTTCAGGCGCAGCGCTACCGGGTCCATGCTCAGCGCCGCCGCGAGCTCGTCCATCGCGCTCTCGATGGCGAAGGTGCCCGGCGCTTCACCCGGCGCGCGCTGGAAGGTGGGCGCGCCGAGGTCGAGCTTCACGAGCCGGTGGGTCGTCTCGATGTTGGGCGAGGCGTAGAGCATGCGCGAGACGTTCGCGCACGACTCCGTGTAGTCCTCGATGCGCGACGTGTGCGAGACGCTCTCGTGCCGCACCGCCGTGAGAGTGCCGTCGCGCGTCGCGCCCAGCTCGACGTGCTGCTCGGTCTGCGGCCGTCCCCCCACCGCGCCGTACATCTGTCGCCGCGTCAGCACGAGCTTGACCGGCCGCCCCACCACCCGCGCCGCCATCGCGGCGAGCGGGACCTGCGACCACATCAGTCCCTTGCACCCGAATCCGCCGCCGACGAAGTGCGAGACGACCCGCACGTTCTCCGAGGGTACGCCCATCACGCCGGCGAGCGCGTCACGCTCTCCCATCACGTACTGCGTCGCGTCCCAGACGGTGAGCCGATCGCCATCCCACGCCGCGATGGTCGCGTGCGGCTCCATCGGGTTGTGATTCTCGATCGGCGTCGTGTACTGCGCGTCCACCTTCACCTCGGCGCGCGCCAGGCCGGCCGGCACGTCGCCGTGCTTCGAGTCCGGTCGCCCGCCGAAGCCGGGCGGGGGCGCGTAGCCCGACGCCTTGTTCGCGTGCATGTCCAGCGTCGGCGTGGCGGTGCTGCCGTACCGGGCCTTCACGAGCAGCGCCGCCGCGGTGGCCCGCTCGAGGGTATCGGCGACGACGAGGGCGATCGGCTGCCCGTTGTAGCGCACGCGATCGTCCTGCATGAGAAACAGCGCCTTGGTGACGAGCATGCCGCTGCTCTGCATCGGCAGCTTCGGCGCGTTCAGGTGCGTGATCACACGCAGGACACCCGGCGCCGCCTCGGCCGCCTTCGTGTCGATGCTCGTGACGCGGCCGACGGCGACGGTGCTCTGGACGACGGCCGCATGCGCGACACCGGCGGTGGGAAACTCGGCGGCGTAGCGCGCGGCGCCCGTGACCTTGAGGCGTCCGTCGACGCGATCCAGCGGGGCGCCGACCGAGGGCGTTGTTGTAGGAGACATGGTCACCCCATCGCGGTGACGGTGGTCAGCGCACGCACGAGCGTGCGCTTGGCGAGCTCGATCTTGAAGCCATTCTCCCGATACGCCTTCGCGCCGCGCAGCGCCTCCTCGGCCGCGGCGCGGAAGGCCGCCGGCGTCGCCGGCTGTCCCACGAGCGCCCGCTCGGCCTCCACCGAGCGCCAGGGCTTGGTGCCCACTCCCCCCAGTGCGACGCGAGCGGCGCGAACGGTCGTGCCGTCGACATCGAGCGCGACCGCGGCCGACGCGAGCGCGAAGGCGAACGACGCCCGGTCGCGCACCTTGCGGTAGTGCGAGCGTCGCGCCCACGGCAGCGCGGGCACGTCCACCGCGGTGATCAGCTCACCCGGCTGCAGCACGGTCTCGCGCTCGGGGTGCGCGCCGGGTACCAGGTGGAAGTCGACCAGCGGGATGCTGCGCTCGCCCTGCGGTCCGGTCACTCGGACCGTCGCGCCCAGCGCGACGAGGGCCACGGGCATGTCGCCCGGGCTCGTGGCGATGCACTGGCTGCTGGTGCCGAGCACGGCGTGGATGCGGTTGTGGCCCTCGATGGCGGAGCAGCCGGAGCCGGGCTCGCGCTTGTTGCATGGCATCGCGGTGTCGCGGAAGTAATAGCAGCGCGTTCGCTGCATCAGGTTGCCGCCCACGCTCGCCATGTTGCGGATCTGCCCCGACGCCCCGGCGAGCAGCGCCTCGGACAGCACGGGGTATCGCTCCTTCACGACCGTGCTCCACGCGAGATCGCTGTTGCGCACCAGCGCGCCGATGCGCAGCCCCCCGTCGGGGAGCGCGGTCACCTCGTTCATGTCGGCGTGCCGGGCGCCGAGGCGGTTGATGTCCACGATCCGCGTCGGCGTCTCGACCTCGAGCTTCATGAGGTCCACGAGCGTCGTCCCGCCGGCGATGAAGCGGGTGCGAGGGCTCAGTGTCACGAGGCGGGTGGCCTCGGCGACGTCCGTCGCGGCGGAATAATCGAAGGGTCGCATGTCAGCCTCGCCGCGTGGCGCGTACGTCCTGGATGGCGGCGACGATGCCCGGGTAGGCACCGCACCGGCAGATGTTTCCGCTCATGCATTCCTTCACGTCGGCGTCGGTCGGACCGCAGGGCTCCATCAGCAGCGCGGTGGCCGACATGAGCTGCCCCGGCGTGCAGTAGCCGCACTGGAAGCCGTCGTGGGTGATGAACGCGGCCTGCATCGGGTGCAGCGTATCGGCGGTCGCGAGCCCTTCCACCGTCGTGATCTCGTCGCCCTGATGCATCACGGCGAAAGTGAGACAGGAGAGCTGACGGCGGCCGTTCACGTGCACGGTGCATGCGCCGCACTGTCCATGGTCGCAGCCCTTCTTCGTACCGGTGAGGCCGGCGTACTCGCGCAGGGCGTCGAGCAGCGTCACCCGTGGCTCGATGGTCATGCTCACCGGATGACCGTTGACGCGCAGCGTCACCGAGGCCGGTGCGATCTCGGGCCCCAGCGGCGCGGCGAGCCTGTCGGTGACCGGCTCGGCCTTCGCCATCAACGGCGCCGCCGCGAGAGCCAGGGCAGCCGCGAGCGCGGTCGTCACGAACTCACGGCGCGTCGGCACGAGCAGCGGGTCGTGCTCGTCGCGCGGCTGCGCGCAGGGCGCGAGCGGCACGGCATCGGTCGCGAGCGTCGCGAAGCGCGCGGCCTGCGACTCCGGTGTCGGCGTGGCGAGCGCCGAGAGTGCCGCGAGCAGCTCGCTGGTGTTCGGTGCACTGCCCGAGGGGTCGACGTGCCGCCAGGCGATCGTTCCCGCAGCGTCGACGACGAACAGCGCCTGACCACCACGCACGCCGTACCGCTCGGCCACTGCCCCCTGCGGATCGAGATCGGCGAGCAGCGGGACGCGCACCGCGTCCCCGGCAAAGGCGAGCTGGCACCACATTCCGTCCATCGAGATGCCGAGCAGCTCGGCGTTCACGCCCGGCACCTGACGCACGAGCCAGTTGAAGTGCGTGAGCTGGTCCGCGCGCGACGGATCCCACTCCGGCGGGTAGAACGCGATGATGACCGGCTGCCCGCGGAAATCGGTGAGCGCGACACTGCGGCCGGCGCCGTCGGTGAGCACGAAGTCGGGCGCGGACGTGCCGACGTCGACGGGTGCACGAGAGGTGAGCATCGTCATGGGACGGAACGGGGGACGGTTCGAGAGCTGAGCGAGCGCAGCATTTTTCGCTCCATTCACTGCCCTGCGGTGCGCGGCGCGTCGCTGGCGGCGCGGCGGTCACGATAATGCGTCCACGACTTCGATAACGCGATGGGCAGGCCGAGCGCAGCCAGAATCATGGCCACAGTCAGTGCCCAGCCCGGCAGATGAACCCACGCGATGGCGGCGCGAACGACCAGCAGCAGGGCGAGCGACGTCGCGATGTAGAGCATGAGAATCGTGCCGAGCATCGCCGGGATGAGCTGGGCTGTCGGCACCGCGAGCTGTGCGCTGCGCCGCGCGACGATCGAGTCGAGCACCTCGCTCAGCTCCTCGGCCCGCTGCGGCCGACCGGCGGGGTCCTTCTCCAGACAGCGCATGATCAGCATGTGCAGCTGACGCGGCACGTCGGGGCGGAAGCTCGAGATGGGAGCGGGGGGTGCGGCGAGCTGGGCGGCCAGACGGCGGCGCGCCGGCACCTCGGCGAATGGCGGCTGCCCGGTGAACATCTCGTATGCCATGCAGCCGAAGGCGTACAGGTCGGCGCGATGGTCGGTGTCGGGGTCCGCGGCCGCCTGCTCCGGCGCCATGTACGCCGGCGTGCCCACGGCCATCCCCTTCATCGTCAGCGACGTCCGCCCGCCGGCGCCGCTCGACGACGCGATCGCCTTCGCGATCCCGAAGTCGGCCACGACGGCCACGCCGCCGCTGAGCAGCACGTTGTCGGGCTTGATGTCGCGATGCATCACGCCGCGCGCATGGGCGTACGCCAGCGCCTTCGCCACGTCGCGCAGGATGCCGAGCGCCTCGCCGAGGGGGAGCGCACCGGTCGCGCGCAGCCGCTCGCGCAGCGACTGCCCCTCCACGAAGGGCATCGTGTAGTACGGAATGCCATTCGTCTCTCCCGCCGAGAGGAGGGGGACGATATGTGGGTGCTGGAGGGTGGCGGCGAGCCGGACTTCGCGGCGGAAGCGGTCCATGTCGACGTCGCCCGCGAGATCGGGGGCCAGCACCTTCACCACGACGGGCCGACCGAGCGTCGTGTCCATGGCGACGAAGACGCGGCTCATCCCCCCGCCGCCGAGCTCGCGCTCCAGGGTGTAGGCGGTGCCGAGCGTCCCCTGCAGTTGGTCGCGCAGCTCCATCATCCCCGATGCCCCGCGCGGGAGGCTCGAAGGTATCCCGGCCTGGCGCTGGAGGCTAGACGGGGAGCGGCGGAGCGGTGGAACGAAGTCGCCGTTCCGCCGTGCCGCTTATCCGCTCATCCGCTCATCCGCTCCCCCGAATTAACTTCCGGCCGTCAGCACGAGACCGCTCACCGACCGTGACCACCCGATCATGTCCGACGACAACGGCAACGTCATCACCGAGATCGCTCCCGGCTCCATCAAGCGCATCCACCTCGTCGGCGTCGCCGGCACCGGGATGGGCTCGTTCGCCGGCATGCTCAAGGCCGCCGGCTATCAGGTGACGGGGAGCGACGAGAAGGTCTACCCGCCGATGAGCGACATGCTCGCCGCCTGGGGGGTCGACGTGATGACGCCGTACGCGCCGGAAAACATCGCCGCGGCGAAGCCGGATCTGATCATCATCGGCAACGTGATCCGGCGGGTGAATCCCGAAGCGAGTGCGGCACGCGCGAGCGGAATTCCACAGATGAGCTTCCCCGCCGCCTTCGGCTCGCTGGTGCTCGCCGGCAAGCACAGCGTCGTCATCGTCGGCACGCACGGGAAGACCACCACGTCGGCGATCATGGCGCACGTGCTGGTCTCCGCCGGCACCGATCCCTCCTTTCTCGTCGGCGGCGTGACCCTCAACTACGCCGGCAACTTCCGCAACGGGCAGGGACCGTTCGTCGTGGTGGAAGGCGACGAGTACGATACCGCCTACTTCGACAAGGGGCCCAAGTTCCTGCACTACCGCGCCCGGACGGCGATGCTCACGAGCGTGGAGTTCGACCACGCCGACATCTATCGCGACATGGCGCACTACGAGTCGGCCTACGACAAGTTCGCCGCGACGCTGCCGGCGGACGGGTTTCTCGCCGTGGCGGCGTCGTACCCGAATGCCGTGGCCATCGCGCAGCGCTCCGCCAAATGCTACGTCGCCACGTACGCCGCGCACGGCGCCGCCGACTACACGACGGAGAACCTCCGCTTCGGACCGGAGGGCGCGCGCTTCGTGATTCGCGAGCCGCGCGGCCATGCGGGCGAGTTCCTCCTTCCCATGTCCGGCCACCACAACGTCGAGAACGCGATCGGCGTCTACGCGCTCGCGCGCTCGCTCGGCCTGAGCGCAGACCAGATCCGCGACGGGCTCGCCACCTTCGGCGGCGTGAAGCGCCGCCAGGAAGTGCGCGGCGAGATCGGCGGCGTGCTCGTGATCGACGACTTCGCGCACCACCCCACCGCCGTGCGCGAGACGATCACCGCCATTCGCCTGCGCTACCCCGACCGTCGCCTGTGGGCGATCTTCGAGCCGCGCTCCAACACCAGCCGCCGCAACATCCACCAGAGCGAGTACGCGCACGCCTTTCAGGGCGCGGCGCTCGCTACCATCCGCGTCCCCGAGCCGCACGACAAGGTGCCGCTGAACGAGCAGCTGGACATCAACAAGGTGGTCGCGGAACTGAACGCGCAGGGCATCCAGGCCGACGCCTCTCCCGATGTCGACGTCCTGGTGCAGCGCGTGCTGGCCGGCGCGCGGCCCGGCGACGTGCTGCTGGTGATGAGCAACGGCGCCTTCGGCGGGTTCATTCCCACCGTGCTCGAAGGGTTGAAGGGTCGTTGAGCAGGAATCTTGCGCAGTCGCCGCCCGTCACGATCTCCAGTCCCACCGCCACACTTCGGAGCTTCACGATGATCGCCATTCGTCCGTTCACCGTCGCCCGCCGTGTCGTCGCCTCGACGCTCGCTGTCGCGGCCCTCGCTGCTCCCGCCTCCGCACAGGTGGCGCGTGCGACCGCCCGCGCCAACATCGGCGTGCAGTGGCTCGGCCACGCGGCGTTCGAGATCACCTCGTCCGGCGGCACGAAGATCCTGATCGATCCGTTCCTCTCGGCCAACCCGTCGACGCCGGATTCGCTCAAGCGGCTCGCGCGCTACAAGCCGGACGTCATTCTCGTCACGCACTCGCACGACGACCACGCCCTCGACGCGAAGGCGATCTCGCAGCTCAGCCCCACGACGAAGGTCATCTCGACGTACGAGTGGATCAACTCGAAGGGATTTCCGGCGAGCCAGGCGCTGGGCGGCAACGTGGGCGGCACCTTCAAGGTCGGCGACGTCACGATCCACCTCGTGCCGGCGATGCACTCGAGCGATCCGGGCGGACGGCCCCTGGGCTTCGTGCTGGAGTTCGCCGATCATCGCACGCTGTATCACACCGGCGACACCTGGCTCTTCGGCGACATGGACCTGATCCAGGAGTTCTTCCACCCGAACATCATTCTCCTCGGGGTCGGCGGCGGGCCCTTCACGATGGATCCCCGCGTCGCCCAGCTGGCGATCAACAAGTACTTCAAGCCGCAGGTGATCGTGCCGATGCACTACGGCACCTTCGAGGGGCTCGCCACGGCGACCGACGTCCGCGTGCGCTTTGCCGGGGATCGTCGCGTGACCGTCATGACGCCCGGCCAGAAGCTCTACTACTGATGACGATGCCGCCGGCCCTCTCCGCCGCCGAATGGAACGGCGTGCTGCGGCAGCAGGACGGGCTCGTCCATCTGCGCGAGGAGTTCGGCAAGCTGCCCTTCTCCGCGCACGCCATCGCCGCCCTGCTGCTGTACGATCAGCCCTTCGGCTTCACGCGGCAGGACGTGCAGGACGAGGAGGAGGTGAGCGCGTACTGCGCGGTGATGGCGGCGCAGAACCGCGAGGCGGGCGACCGCGCGACGGCGGCGAAGTTCGAGCTGCTCGGCGCCCGCCACAAGGAGCGCGCGGCCAAGCTGGCCGCGCTCCTTCCGCCACCCTGAGGCGTCACTCCTCCGCGCGCACGACGACGATCGCCTGCTCGGTCGCGCCGACCAGCAGATGGATCACGGCGCCCACCGGCAGGCCGGCGGTGCCGAGGTCGGCGACCCATACCCCCGGCAGCGTGGTGTCGCGCGTCTCGACCCGCCGCGGATCGAGAGCGTCCCCCACCCACCACCACACGCTCGTCGGCTCCGTCGTCTGCACGCGCAGCCGGCGCCCGGCCGGCAGCTCCCGGCAGCGCACGTGCGGCGCCCAGAGCGCCGCCTCCGCCGGCTGCGGATTGCGTACGTAACGCTCGTACGTCTTCTGGGGCATGTCGAACACCCGGCCGTCGTGCAGCGACCGCACGAGCTTCGCGTACTCCGCATGCGCCCAGACGAGCGGCATCGCGCTGCCCGTGGCGCGGCCGTTGAACAGCTCGAGCGCCGGGATGTCCGGCCCGTCCCACACCTGCTCCGGAAGCATGCCCCCATCGCTCGCCTGCGCGCGCATCACCCCGAGGAGCTGGAGCGCGGTCTGGGGATGGCCGGCTGCGAGCTCGTAGTGCGCGCGCTCACCCGCGAGCAGCGGCCATGGCCGCCCGGCTCCGACGGTGTCGAATGGCGATCCGTCCGACTGCTCGCCGTATCCGTCCATGTTGTAGCGATACCAGGCCGGTCCCGTCTCCGTCCGCACGCGCAGCGTCGCGTCGATCACCTTGACGGTGTCCACGATGCGCGGGTCGTGCGGGTCGCGCAGGCCGAAGCGCACCAACGCGAGCGCGTCCACGCTCACGATGGTGTCGTACGGCGCCTCGTCCTGACCGGGAGGGCGGTTACGGATCGGGATGCGTCCGCCGCTCGCCGGATGGTCCGCCGCGACGTCGGCCGGCGCGATGCGCACGTAGTGGCCGGCCACGTTGCACTGGCGCGCGAGGGTGGAGTCCGTGACGTACGTCCAGCGCTCGATCCCCTCGTTCCACGCATCCGCCGTCACGCGCAGCACCGCGGCCACCGCGGGCTCGCCCGCCTGCTCGGCGAAGTCGGCCGCCACGAGCAACGCGGCGATCTGCACGGCGATGCTGAACGGCGAATATCCCGCGTTCTCCTCCCAGCGATCCTGCCCCGTGACCGGCCCTTCGCGCACGAGGAAGCCGGCGGCGCGCCGGATCATCGGCCAGGGATCCACGTCGGCGAGCTGCCCCTCGCGTCGCACCAGCTCGGCGAACAGGATGGGAAACGCGATCTCGTCCATCTGTACGCCATTCCAGTATGGCGTGCCGTCCAGCCAGAGATTCTGTGCCCAGCGTCCATCGGCCTCCTGGGTGCTGAGCAGATACCGCAGCGTGCGCCGCGCCATCACGTCGTGGCCGAGCGCGATGAGCGCGCCCGCGCTGTTCACGAGGTCGCGCGGCCAGACGAGATGATAGCCGCCCAGCTCGTGGTCCCCCTTGCTCTGCCCCCACGGGATGGACAGGCTCGCGATCATCGCCCCGTTCGCGCTCTTGTCCTCGTGGATCGCCAGCACCGCGGCGCTCATGCGATAGAGATCCACCACGCTCTCGGGCAGCTCGACCGGCGCATGCCGGCGGCGCTCCGCCTGGCGACGTGGCCGCGGCTCGTGCGCGCGCGTGCTGTCATGGGCGAGCGCAGCCAGGTCGCGCGTCGCATGCCGCCGCGACTCCTCGGGAGTGGTGGTGCGCCCTGGGGTCGCCGGCCCGAGCGTGTGCTCGTGAAAGCGCGTCCAGTTCCGGACGTACGACGCCTCGATGCGCTCGAACTGCGAGGCCAGCGTCATCCGCGCGCGCTGCGCCGCCTCCGCCGGCCCGCCGCCGAACGCGAGCGCGACGACGAACTCCGATACGGCGGCGTCGGGCTGATCGCGGCGCGGCTCGCGAAGGCGCACCTCGCCCGTGAGCGCGATGTTGCCGCCGCGCGCGTCGGTGAACTCCTCGGTCAGATAGCCGGCGGCCCGCACCTGCCGCCAGCCGTCGTTCACGCCGACGTAGCCGGCGCTCGCCGCACGCCAGCCGACGTCGCACATCAGGGCGAGCGCCACGTCGGTGCGTTGCGCGAACAACATCGGGATCCCCTTGTAGCTGTCCACCCAGCCGTCGTTGCCGTAGCCCTGGTTGCCGATGTGCGGCGCCAGCAGCACGAACACCCGATAGTCGGTCGGCCGACCCGCCAGCGCGCGAAATCGCACCCGCTGCAGCAGCACCGCGCGCTCCGGGTCGGTGATCACCGTCTTCTCGATCTCGTATCGCCCGTCGCGGCAGCGGTTCACCAGGCGGTAGCCGGGCACTCCGGGGCCGAGCAGGTGGACCGTGCTCGTCGTGTCGCGCTTTTCCTCAGAGAAGAAGCCGCCCGGCCCGGTCACGAGCAGGCCCAGGTCGCGCGTGTTCGCCTGGTCGACGCGCGGGTAGTAGACCTCGTCGACGATGCCGTGCGAGATCGTGAACCAGATGCGGCTGCGCGAATCGAGTGCGGTGCCGACCCCGCTCTTCGCGCTCGACGTCCACGTCGGCTCCGTGCCCGGGCCCCCCGTGGCGGCTCGGCCGGCCCGTGCCTCCGGCTCCCTCACGGATAGGTGACGTCGTCGGTCCACAGGCGCTCGCCGCCGCGGAAGGCGTTCGCGTTGTTCCCGCGCCGGCTCCGCGGCGGCAGCTCGTCCAGCAGCCGCACGTTCCCCCCGCCGAGCACCGCGTAGTCCGCCACGAGCGCGTTCAGCAGCAGGTCGACGACGATCGCCACGTCGCGCCGCCAGCGCTTCTTGCCGAACCGCTTCAGCCCCGCGTCGCCGACGACGTCCTCGAAGGTCAGGCCGTCGCGATACGGCAGATGCCCCGCTTCCAGCGGGACGACCACCCCGTTGTGGACGAGCGTGGTGCCGAGCCCCGTCCCGAGTCCCAGAAAGAGCATGCTCTTTCCGCGGTAGCTGCCGAGGGCCTGCATGGCGGCGTCGTTGATCAGCCGAACCGGCCGACCCAGAGCCCGCGCGAAGTTGAAGCGCGTCCAACCGGCCCCGAGGTTGTACGGCTCCAGCATGATCCGTCCCCGCACGACCGGTCCCGGATACCCGATCGTGACGACGTCGTACTGCCACCCCTCGGTGGCTGCCCGCACGTCCGCCACCATCTGGCGCGGCGTGAGCGCCGGCCCCGAGGGGATCTTCACCCGCCCGCGGCGGCCCGTGAGGAAGAGCTTCACGTGGGAGCCGCCGATGTCGATGACGAGAACTTTCTTCACGCGACCGTACGATGAGAGAGAAGGGAGGACAGCCGAGGCAAGGCACGCGCCTGTAGGATGGGGACGGGCGCACGGCGGCGCGAGCGGTGGCGCGTTTGCGCCCGCGCGGCGGCCGCACCAGCTTTGCCCCATGCGCCCTCACTTCCTCGCCTTCCGCCGCACCCTTCCCGGGGGGATGATCGTGCTCGTCTCGCTCTCGATCGACAAGGAGGGCACGGTGCATGGCGCGCTGCAGGTCGAGCGCCGGCTCGACCCGCGCCGACAGCTCTTCGACACGGCGCCCGTCGTCGCGCGCGCCACCGGAAAGTCCAAGGACGACGTGCTCGCCAAGCTGCGGGCAATGGCGGAGGACGACGCCGAGCTCGCGCAGAAGCTCGCCGAGTGGGAGGCGGCGCATCCGTCGGCGCGGAAGCCGGGCGAGCGCTACCAGTCATGAACCTCGCACCAGTGACGCTCGAGGGCCGCGTCGTGCGCCTCGAGCCGCTCGGGCTCCATCATCTCGATGCGTTGTGCGCGATCGGGCTCGAGCCGTCGCTCTGGGCCTTCACCACGGTGCAGATCACCACGCCGGCGCAGATGCGAGACTACGTGGAGACCGCGCTCGCCGAGCAGCGCGCCGGCACCGCGCTCCCCTTCGCCACCGTGGAGCGGGCCGGTGGCGCCGTCGTCGGGACGACGCGGTTCGCCAACGCCGTGCACGAGCACGCACGCGTGGAGATCGGGTGGACCTGGATCGCGCCGCCGTGGCAACGCACGGCGGTGAATACCGAAGCCAAGCTGTTGATGCTGCGCCACGCCTTCGAGGTGCTGCAGGTCCGACGCGTGGAGCTCAAGACGAGCGCCCTCAACCTGCGCTCGCGAGCCGCCATCCGCCGCATCGGCGCCACCGAGGAGGGCACGCTGCGCAAGCACATGATCAATGCCGACGGCAGCGCGCGTGATTCCGTCTACTTCTCGATCCTCGACGACGAATGGCCGGCGGTGCGGGCGACGCTCGCCGGCCGGCTCGTCTAGGTGCTACATCCGCGACGCGTCGACGGAGATCTTGAGGTTCTCGTTCAACGACGTGTCGCCGTTGATGATCGATGCCCAGCTCACGTGCGGGCCGTTGCGCTTGCCCTTCTCCACCACCTTCACCCCATCCGGCGCGATCGTGATCGTGTACAGCTTGCCGTTGTGCTCGAGCTCCCGCTTGATCGACTTGTCCAGTTTGGTCGCCATAGGTCCTCTGTAAGGTGGGCTGCCTGCCGGCGAAGCTATGCGTGAACCGGAGCAGGGGCTAGTGTGCGCGCACGATTGATGGCGCGCCGCGCGCGACGTGGCCGGTGATCCCCCGCACCGCGCCGGCGCATGTGACTCACGTCCCCTCCAGCGCCCGCAGGCGCGCGTCGAGATGCGAGCGGTCGGCGACCGTCGCCGCGAGCGGACCGTGCGTGCCGAACTCCACGATCGACACCGAACCGACCGGACAACCGAAGCGATAACGAAAGCGGCCGACGTCGACGCCGAGCAGCGCGCACAACGCGACGCGGATCGACGCCTTGTGCGACACCACGAGCACGTCACCGTCGTCGTACGCCGCGGCGATCTCCCCCACCGCGCGCGTCATTCGCTGCGCGAGCGCCACCGCTGTCTCGCCGCCGGTCGGCGGGTTCCACGCCGGATCCGCCACCCATCGCTCGTACTCGACGTGGTACAGACGCGAGATCTCCTCGGTCGTCTGCCCGTCCCACTGCCCGTAGTGCAGCTCGGCGAGCTCCTCGCGCGCGTGCACCGGCATCCCCAACCGCCGCGCCAGCGGTGCGGCCGTCGACATCGCCCGGTCGAGGGGACTGCTGTAGATCGCGCGCCACGCGATCTCATGGTACGCCTGAGCGAACGCCTCGGCCATCGCCAGCCCCTCGCCCGTGAGCGGCGGGTCGAGCTGCGCGCCACAGAACATGTTGGCGCGGCTCATCGCGGTCTGGCCATGACGCAGAAAATGAAGACGCAGCATGCGTCGAATCTATCGAGACCGCTGCCCGCGATACACGGGTGCGCGGGGCACATCGATTGCCTTTGTGAGAGGCCGCGCTCGCCCCGCCCGACCATGACACCACCACCCACGCGGAGCCCGAACCGATGGAACTCGACGACCTGCGCGCCCTGTACGTGGAAGGCCTGAAGGATCTCTGGAGCGCGGAGAACCAGCTGCTCAAGGCGCTGCCCCGCATGGCCAAGGCGGCCACGCATCCTCAGCTCAAGCGCGCATTCCTCAAGCACGAGAAGCAGACCGAGCAGCACGTGAAGCGCATCGAGCGCATCTGCAAGGAGCTGGACGAGAGCCCGCGCGGCAAGAAGTGCGTCGGGATGGAAGGGCTCATCGAGGAAGGCAAGGAGCTCATCCAGGAGAAGCCGGAGAAGGAGGTGCTCGACGCGGGACTCATCGCCGCCGCGCAGCACGTGGAGCACTACGAGATGGCCGGTTACGGCACCTGCCGGACCTGGGCCCGCCTCCTCGGCTACACCGCCCAGGCCGAGCTCCTGCAGACGACCCTCGACGAGGAGCAGCAGACCGACCTCGACCTCACCGCGCTCGCCGAATCGTCGGTGAACCTCGAGGCCGCGTCGCCCGAGGAAGACGACGAGGAGTAGAGCTACATGCTCGCCACCAGCAGGTAGAACGGGGGCGCGGACGCTGCGGTCAGGTCGGCCGCGGCGTCCACGCTCTTCAGCACGTCGCGGAACGCGTCGGCCCCGATCGCCAGCTCCGTCACCCCGATCGTCGCCACGTCCAGCCGCGCGCCTTCGGCATCCACCAGCTCGAGCGCCATGGCCTCGAGCCGCTCACTCAGCTCGATGAAGCGGATCATGCGCGAGTCGGCCTTGAGCAGCGCGCGCACCTGCTCCTCGCGCTCCGCCTCGGGGATCGCCTCCAGCTCACCGACCGTCGGGATTGCGTCCTGACTATCCTCGATCGCCGCCGGAAGGGCGGCGAACAGCTCCCGCGCTTCGGCGAAGGCGGGCGCCGGAAGGAACTGCCAGCTCCGGGTCCGGGGCGCCGGCGGGGGCAGCTCCACGGCGGTCGTGCCGAGCACTCGCCCATGGCTCCTCAGGGTGTATCCCATGCCGATAAGCTGGGTGCGCCGCGATCACGCCACAAGCGAGGCCCCGACACGCGCCCATCGTCCGAGCCTTGACGGCGTGCCGGGCCGGCGCCATGCTCGCTGGCCGCTTGGCACCGCCAGCCACCCCCTCCCCGTCCCCGGAGCTTCCCATGATGCGCACCACCGCGCTTTACGTGCTCGCCGGCCTTGCGCTGGTGGGCTGCGACCGCCTGCCGTCACCCCCCGCCACGGCGCCGATCACCCCTGGTACCGCCGCCCGTGCGGCCTCCGGTGCAGCGAACCTGGTCGTCAATGTCACCGACGACACGACGGCGCAGAACGAGACGCCCATCGCCGTCAATCCGCGCAACGCGCAGAACTTCGTCGTCGGCGGCAACGACTGGAACTACAACGATGGCTGCTCCGTCAACGCCAGCCTCGATGGGGGCCGCACCTGGACGGCGACGCTGCCCAACGGTTTCCTGCCCGGCGTCACGAAATACACCAACGATCCGGCCGTCGCCGGCACCGGCTCCTACGACTACGGTGGCGATCCCGCGATCGCGTTCGGCCCCGATGGTGTGGCGTACTACGCCTGCTTCGGCTATCAGGCGACACCTCCCTACAACGTCGCCCTGCTCATGAGCCGCTCCACGGACGGCGGGCGCACCTGGCTCAAGGGAGGCGCCGCCGAGCCGCTCACCCAGGTGTCCGTCTGGCAGGGCAACGGGATCTCCAAGGGATCCACCGGACAGTTTCCCGATCACGAGCAGATGCACGTGGCCGTTGACGGCACCATCTACGTCACCTGGGCGCAGTTCACCGGCAGCAGCTCGCACTCCCCGGTGTACGTGGCGGTCTCGCGCGACGGCGGCCGCTCGTTCTCCTTCGCGCAGAAGGTGACCTCGGGCTCGGTGCGCAGCGATCAGGACCAGCGCATCGTCACCGATCCACGCACCGGATACGCCTATCTCACCTTCGACAACTCGATCCAGGGCGGAAAGGGAACCGCGATGTACGTGAGCGTCTCGAAGGATCGCGGCGCCACCTGGAGCGCGCCGGTGCAGCTTGGCACCTTCGTCAACCCGGTCTGCCTCTTCCCGCCCTATTGCTTCAACATCAGCGGCGCGCCGTTCCGCGGGCCGGGCTCCTACCCGGCGCCCGCCTTCGACCCGGTGCGCAACCGCCTGTACGTCGCCTACTCGGACATCGTGAATGGACGTGGGCAGATCTTTCTCACCTGGGCGGACGCCGGCGATCTCACGCAGTGGACCTCGCCCACGGTGGTCGCCGCCAACACCGCCGGCGATCGCCTGAACGTCGAGCTGAGCGTCGAGCAGAGCTCGGGACGCGTCGACGCGATGTTCTACGACCGCGGCTACACCGGCAATACGCTCGTGGACGTCACCTACGCGTCGAGCGCCGACGGCGGTGTCTCCTGGTCCTCGACGCGCATGACGAAGAAGGGGTTCGATCCCGCGCAGTACGGCGTCCCGTCGGGGAGCGGCGTGCGCCCCTTCATCGGTGACTATACGGGAATCGTGTCACTGCCGGGCGGTGCCGCGATGGCGTGGACCGGACCGGGCAAGACCTACGGCGCGTTGCCGACGAACTACGAGATTTACTTCGGAAGCGCCACGCCCTGAGTCCGTGCCGATCAGGCTGAAGACGGCGAGGCCCGGCAAGCTGCCGGGCCTCGCTGCCATCGAGCGCGCGGTGGAGCGGCCTGTGCGGCAAGCATCGTGCAATGACATCGGCTGAAATGTCCCTCGACCCGACTTCCGGCGTCGCTCCGAACGCCGCCGACCACGCCGTTCGCTCGCCCGAGTCGTCGCTGACGCCGGCCGTCGATCCGCTGGCCACCGCCGACCCCGCCGCGCCCGGCGCACCGCCGCCCGACCTGAAGCGCACCGTGGACGCGCTCGACCGGTCGCGCAGCCGCGCCATCGAGACGACGCTCCTCACCGTGCTCGCGGTGCTGTACACCCTCTACTTCGCGCGCAGCTTCCTCATCCCGATCGTCTTCGCGCTGCTGCTCAACTTCCTGCTCAGCCCCATGATCCGCCGGCTGGCGCGGTATCGCATCAAGCCGCCGATCGGCGCGGCCATCGTGGTCATCGTGCTGCTCGCGGGCATGGGGTGGGGCACCTACCAGCTCGCCGCGCCGGCGCAGCGATGGGCGGCGATCGCCCCCGAGAGCTTCGCTAAGGCGCAGGGCAAGCTGCGCGGCATCATCAAGCCGGTGCAGCAGGTGTCGAAGAACGTGGAGCAGGCGGCCAACGCCGTCGGCGGGCCGGAAGCGAAGCCGCCGGAGGTCGTCGTGCAGACGGGGCCGAGCCTCACGTCGCGTCTCTTCGGGACGACGCAGCGCGTGATCGCCGGGCTCCTCGAGATCTTCATCCTCCTCTACTTCCTCCTCGCCGGCGGCGACCTGTTCCTCCAGAAGCTGCTCAAGGTCCTGCCGAGTGTGAACGACAAGGTGAAGGCGGTGGAGATCGCGCGCGCCACCGAGGCGACCGTCTCCGCCTATCTCACCACCACGCTGCTCGTGAACTTCGTCGAGGGCAGCATGGTGGCGCTCGTGCTCTGGCTCCTCGGCATGCCGAACGCCGTACTCTGGGGCGTGCTCGTCTTCTTCCTCGAGTTCGTTCCCTACCTCGGCGCCGCGACCGCCGTGGTGGTGCTGGGCGTGGCCGGCCTCACGACCTTCGATCAGGCGGGACGCGCGCTGCTCATCCCGGGCAGCTTCCTCGCGATCAATCTTCTGCAAGCCAATCTCGTGACGCCGCTATTGCTCGGACATCGACTCACGCTGAACCCGGTGGCCATCTTCACGGGGCTGGCCTTTTTCTACTGGATCTGGGGCGTGCCGGGCGCCTTTCTCGCCGTGCCCCTGCTCGCGACGTTCAAGATCCTCTGCGACAACATCGGCTCGATGGCGGCGATCGGGGAATTCCTCGGCCAGCGCGACGAAGACGAGCGGCGGCGCGTCGCGCGCATCTGACTCCGGCGCCTCAGCGCCGGCGCAGCACCCTGGTCAGCGCGTCGGCGATGCGTTCCGCGTCGGTCTCGTCGTCGGCGATCCCGACGTCGATCGTCTCCGGGTCCGCACCGGGCCGGCGCACCACGTCCACCAGCCAGCCGATGGCCGGCCCGCCGCACCGCGCAACGGCGCCGGACCTGAGGTGGACCGTCACCATCCCCGGGAAGCTGTAGTCCACGGTGCTCCCCTTCAGCGCCGCCTGGAGCCGTGCGGCCACGCCGTGACCCAGCTCGTGCCGCTCCGTCGCGGCGTCCCCGATGGCATGCTCGAGCGTGTGGCTCATGAGCTCCGGCGGCAGCTCGAAGGCATCCAGTGGATCGTCGTCTGACGGCGGTGGGGTCCGAGGCATCGTGAGCGGGGCGGAAGCGGCGGCCGGATGCCGCCGCTTCAAGTATCGGTGTGACGGCGCCGTCCGGATAGCACGGGCTTCTCTCTGTACCCCGCACGCCGAGGGAGGTCTCGGCGGGCGGCCGCGCCGCTCAGGGGACCTCCTGCACGATCCCCCGACAGGCGCTGGGCTTCACCTGCGGCAGCACGTCGAAGGTCGCCTGCGCCAGCGCCAGGGCCAGCGCCGCCGCCCCTACCGTCGCCCACGAGGGGCCGCGCCCGCTGCGACGGAGCACCCACCAGCCGGCGAGGGCGATCGGCAGCTCGATCAGGAAGTCGAGCAGCGGCCGACGATACAGCGAGAACCCGAGCAGCGGGCCGCCCGGCCAGAAGATCTTGTGGCCGGTCACGAGGTCCAGCGGTAGATGCGCCAGGACGACGCCGGCGGTCACCAGGCCGGCCGAGCGGGAGCCCGTCACCAGAAAGGCGATCCCGCCGAGCACCGCCCCGGTGAGTGCGGCTGCCGGGACGGTGTGTGAGTAGAGGCCGTACGGGCTGCAGATCCCGAGGGCGACGTACGCGAAGTCGAGGATGTCCGGGGCGACGGCGACGGGCACGAGCCAGAGGACCGACAGCCCGGGCCAGCGGCTGCGCACCGCGGCCGCGACGCCCAGGTGCCCCGTGATCACAGCGGCAGGAACTTCTTCACTTCCTCGATCAGGCGAACCGGGGGCACCGGCTTCGCCAGATATTCGTCGCACCCGGAGGCCATGGACGCATCGCGGTCCCACGCGCTCGCCAGCCCGGTGACGACGATGATCGGGATGCCCCGGGTGTCGATGTCCTGCTTGAGGGTGCGCACCGCGTTCCAGCCGCTCGTGCCGGGCATGGTGACGTCCATCAGGACCAGCCCTGGTCGCTCGCGACGGACGATGTCCACCGCCTCGGCGCCGTCCGCCGCTTCCACGACGCGGTAGCCCACGCCGCTGAGGACGGCGACGTACAGGGAGCGCTGTTCGGCGTTGTCTTCGGCGACGACGATCGTCGGCGGGTGGGAAGCCGGGGACGGCATGGGAGTAGAATAGTCCACGCGCCCCCGGTTGGACAGCTTGCGCGGCCCGCTACTGCCGTCTCGTCGCCGCTCCGGTCGCCGCGTTCACGGTCGTATCGACCGCCGCCAGCACCTGGGTCAGGATCTGCGGGTTGCGGTCGAGCGTCAGCACCACCCGGTCCACGATCCGCGCCACGTTGTCGAGGTCCACGTACAGGTAGGCTTCGGCCAGCACGCCGCTGATCGAGAGCTGCACCTTGCGGATGCCGACGTCCACCCCGGCGGTGATCTGCACGAAGTTCATCGCGTTGGCATCGAGCGACACGTGCGCACGGACGTCCTGCACGGTGAGCCCGATCGAGTCGACCGACAGCTCGGGGATCTCGAGGATGACGTCGCGATTCGGCGTCGTCCCGGCGCTGCTCGACGCCGCGACCCGTTGACCGGCCGGCCGGCGCGCCTGCGTGGTGTCGCGCTGCTGGGCGTGCGCGAGAACGGGTCCGAGCGTGAGACAGAGGGCGGCGAGGGTGAGTGCGCGCGAACGCATGAACTATCTCCTTGGTGGTGCTGGTGGGGTGATGCCGCGTGTCGTTCTGCCGATCGAGTCGAGCACGCCGGGATCGGCCTTGAGATGGATCTGTCCGTGCACGTTGTGCAGCGTCGCCGTGATGCGGCCGAATGCCGCCGTCGCCCCGGCACAGGCATGCCACGGCGCGCCGCGCGTCCCGGCGGTGCCGGCGACGCCGAGCGCGACGCCGGCCGTGAAGTTGTCGCGCTGCCAGGTTCGGTCGCGGATGTCGAGCGTGATCACGGTATCGATCGCACCCGACCGCGCCCCGGTGGCGGGTGTCGCGAGCGGCTGGCGCGTCGTGCTGTCCGCTGTGCCGGGGCGCGACCACAGCCGCGCCATCACGCCCGAGGCAGGGCACGAGAGCGCCCCGGACCGCGCCGTCGTGTCGCTCGTCTGCGCACGCGCCACCGGGACCGTCAGGCCGGTTAGCATGCCGATGACCATCAGATGGCGCGCGGTCATGGCGGCGGCGCTCCGGTGCGGCGTCCCGCCGTGCTGTCGCGCACACCGAGCGACGCACAGGCACCCGAACCCGCCCCGGACGGAGCCGTTCCGGTGATCCGGGCCGAGATGCACTCGGCGTTGAGATGCCCGAGGATCTCCACCGCGACGTACACGTCGCGATAGGTGGTGCCGCGTACGACCGGCGACGCGAGATTGCGGCGCGCCACGACCCGCACGGAATCGAGCCGGGCGTCGCCACGCAGCGTGACACAGATCTTTGGTTGCTTCTCGAAGCGGACCTCGTCGGCGTGCACGGCGGCAACCAGCTGCAGCGTGGGATGCGTCGTGTCGCTCATGCCGCTCCGGGCTCGTGCCGCGGTATCCGCGACGCCGGCGGCACCGGGACCGGTCGCCGACACGCACGCCGTTGGCTGCACCGGCGGCTCGCCCTGCGCGCGGACGACGCCCGGCGCGCCCACCGACAGCGCGACGGCCACTCCGACTCCGGCAGGCCAATG
>JABFYH010000046.1 GCA_013361335.1 Gemmatimonadaceae bacterium
GCTGCTCGTCCATCCCAGGATCGCCGGCCACGGCCCGACCCTGTACGAGAGCGGCCTGCCCAGCACGCGACGGCTCGAGCTCGTCTCGGCGAAGCCGCTGCGCAACGGTGCGGTCGCCATGCACTACCGGCACGCGCTGACTCGGAGATGAGCCCGAGCAAACCGGTTGCGTCATAACGTCGCTGTCTAATGAGCGTTAGGTGGCAGTCCAAGCGCATCGCACGACAACAACCTGCCGACGAAGTGAGGGCCACGAGCATTGTCCAGGAACATCGAAACCGTCAACACCTACCTGGACGGGTTCCGCCGGAATGACCATGCGCAGATCCTCTCGTGCCTCACGGACGACATCAAGTGGACCGTGTACGGCGCATTCCAGCTGACCGGGAAGCAGGCCTACGATCGGGCGATCGACGGCGCACCCGAGTTCATCGATCCGCCCGAGCTCCAGGTCGTGCGCATGGTCGAGCAGGGCGACGTCGTCATGGCGGAGCTCACCGGCACGGCCCGGCGGACCACGGGCGGCGCGATGCGCATGTCCATGGCCGAGGTGTTCGTCATGCGCGACGGCAAGATCGCCGAACGGCGCGCCTGGGTCATCCCGCTCAACGAGAACGACTACCGCTGACCGACGATGCACGCTCCACTGTCGTAGACCACCGTCAGCCGCCGGCGGCGTGCTCGCCCTCCTCCCCGCGCTCCACGATGTCGCCCGTCGTGAAGAGGATGCGCTTCAGGGTCTCGCGCCATTCCGGCTTCCTGCGCAGCAGGAACTCGAGATCCATCCCGAAGTGCTTCATCTCCTCCCGCTGCGCATTGCGCATGATCGCCTGCGCCTCGCGGTCCTGCTCCAGCGAGATGCGCTGCTCGTACCACCCGATCGCCTCCGCCTCCTCCGTCAGCGACGTGATCATCCGCGCGAAGGTGCGGGTCGCGGCCGAGAGCTCCTCTGGCGGCTCGTGGTATTGATCGAAGCCCATGCTGCCTCTCTGTGCCCTCTGTGTGCTCTGTGGTCCGAGCCGTTGATCAGCGCCCGCCCAGCCCGTACGCCGCGATCGCGTTCTCTCGCAACACCATCCGCGCCAGCATCTCCGCTCGCTCCCTATCGATCTCGCCGTCGCGCAGCATCCCCGTGAGCGCGATCGCCAGCGCCCGCCGCGCCGTCGTCGCCCCCACCCACGCCACCTGCTCCCACCCCTGCTCGGCACCCCCATCGAACGCCTCGCTCCCGAAGAGCACCTTGTCCGGATACTCGCCGAGCCACCGGCGCAACACCCCCGCCAGCTCGGTGGGCGACAGAATCACGTCGAGCATCGAGACGTCGGCGTAGACGTTCGGCCTGGCCAGCAGCGCCAGCGTCTCGTCCACCCTCGGCCAACCGCCGTGCACGATCACGAAGGTGGCGCCGCGGAGCGACGAATCGTTCACCGCCGACTCGAGCAGGTGCGGCGCGGCGCCCGACGGACGGTAATAGCTGCCGAAGGTCTCCAGCGCATGGGCCCATCGCGACGCGGTTCGCAAGCATGACGTCGATCCCGGCCTGATCGAGCGCCCACTCCGGGAAGCGCACCCCACGCTCGGCGACAGCCTGCGTCACCGTCCTCACCAGCGCGGCGCGATACAGGCCGTCGCTCGGCGCCGCCGGCACGTGGTAGAGCGCCTCCTGCGCGCGACGCCACACGGGGTCGGCGAGCGAGAGCCGATGCTGGAGCGCGAAGGGCGGGATGCCGTCGAGCGGCAGCGCGTCGTACTCGCTGTCCGCCGGCGCGCCTGGTGGAACGGGCCGCATCGGGTGCGCATGGGCGTCGACGATGCGGACGGTCGCGATGTACGCCGCGAGCGCCGAGTCGACGGGCGCCTGACCGTCGAGGCGCTCCGCTGCCAGCAGTGCCACGCACGCGGCGACGATGAGCGCACACCGCGGCGAGCCAACCAGGGAGCTGGCGATCGAGATCACCTCCGTGTCCTCCGTGTCGTCTGTGGCAAATGCCGCTGCTGTCGTCATCACCGTCGTGTCACTGCCTGCTCGGCCGCCGGCAGCCGCAGCACGAAGGTGCTTCCGATCCCCACCGCGCTCGTCGCCGTCAGGCTCCCCCCCATCACCTCGGCCAGCCCGCGCGAGATCGCCAGGCCGAGGCCCGCCCCCTCCTTCGGCGCGTTCAGTGCCCGCCCGAGCTGCGTGAACGGCGAGAAGATATGATCCAGCCGATCCGCCGGGATCCCGATCCCGGTGTCGGAGACGACTATCACGGTGGCGTCGCCGTCCCGCGCGCACTCGATCCGTACCCGGCCGCCCGCCGCCGTCGCGCGCAACGCGTTCGTGAGCAGGTTCACTCCGATCTGCACGACCCGCCCCTGATCGCCTACCAGCTCGAGATCGGGCGAGCATGCGGCGATCTCGAACGTCAGACCCGCCGCCTCCATCTGCGGGGCCATGATCGACTCGAGCGACGTGAGCACCTCACGCATCGGCACCGCCTGCCGTCCGATCGTCAGCTGGCCCGCATCCAGTCGCGTGAAGCTCAGCAGATCCTCGATCAACCGCTGCAGGTGGCGCTGGTTCCGCTGCATGCGCGCCAGATCGTCGCGGAGCTGATCGTCGAGCGGGCCACGCACCCCCAGCTCCCAGAGCTCGAGAAACGAGATCGTGGCGTTGATCGGCTGCCGCAGCTCGTGCGAGATCGTGCGCAGGAACTCCGTCTTCGCGGCGTTGGCCAGCTCGGCGTCGCGCAGCAGGCGCGCCGCATCCACCGCCGCGCCGGCGCGCCTCGCGAGGTCCTGGGCCAACGCCAGATCCGCCTCGTCATACGTTCGTCCCGACTCCGTCATGCAGAGCGTCATCGCACCCAGCACCCGATCGCGCGCGGTGAGCGGCACGACCATGATCGACCGGAACTGCAACGCACGCAGCAGCTCGAGATGGCGCGCATCCCTGGCACCGGCCATCAGCATCGCGTCGGTGACCTCGGGGATGTAGAACGGCGTGCCCGTCCGGATGACCCCGGGAAAGCCGCCCTCCTGCGTCCAGTCGGTGGGGTACGCCGCCGTGAGCTCGGCGCCGAGCGCGATCTTGGCCGGATCCTGGTGCACCACCGCCACGCGGTCCAGCGCCGGAGGCCACTGGGTGCTCCCCGGGTCGCGCAGCACGTCCACCGCGCACCAGTCGCCGAGCCGAGGGACGGCGGCGTGTGCGAGGTTGGTCAAAGTCTCCCGGTAGTCCGTCGACGAGCCGAGGAGCTGGCTCGCGTCCGCCAGGAACGACGACGCGTCCTGGGCCCGCCGGCGCGCGGTGATGTCCTGGAAGAACGCGACGACGCCCCCCTCGCCCGAGGGATAGGCGCGCAGCTCGATCCAGCGGCGGAGCGCGACCGAGAAGTGCTCGACGGCCGCCGGCGTGCGATCGGCGAGGACGCGCGCGAGGGCGACCACGGAGGGCGACCGTTCGATCCCCTCGACATCGGCGAACACCTCCGCCGGCGTGCGCCCGAGCAGCTCGTCGGTTGACCGGTTCCACATCTCCGCCGCGCGCCGGTTGACGTAGGTGTAGCGCATGTCGCGGTCGAGGGCGACGAAGCCGTCGGTCACCGACTCCACGATCAGCGACGTCCGCTCGTGCGCGCGATGCTCGGCGTCGAAGGCGCGCGCCCGCTCGAGCGCCTGCCCGCTCACGCTCGCCAGCGTCTCCAGGAACGCCACCGTGCCGGCGTTGAAGGCGCGGGGTCCGCGAAAGGAGAACGAGATCGCCGCCACCGCCTTGCCGGCGATCATCACGGGGACCGCGGCGAACGATTCGTACCCGAGCGTCGCGACCGCCGGATAGGTGGACGGGTAGCGCGCCTCCCACTCCCGCAACGATCCGATGAGGACGGGGGCGCCGCTGATGATCGCGTCGGACACGGGCCGGCCGGGCACGAGCGGGAACTGCTGGAACGCGGCCATGGTCTCCTCGCCATAGCCGGCGCTGTGGAGCATCGTCACGTGGCGCTCGCCCGCCGGATCGTCGACCACGACCCCTACCGACCCGCCGTCCGCGCCGGCCGCGGCCAGCCCCTCGCGGAAGACGATGCCCGCGACGTCGTTCGGGGTCACGGCGCGCGCCAGGCTCGCGGCGAGGGTGAAGAGATGCCCGCGCTGTGCCTCGTACTCGTTCGCCGCCTCGAGCTGTTCGTTCGTCGCGGCCAGCTCCTCGTTGGTGGCTTCGAGCTCCTCGGTGAGGCGCTGCCCAGCCTCGAGCTCGCCCTGGAGCTCCTCGGCGCGCGCGGTCAACTGGCGGGCCAGGAGATCGGCCTTCGCCTGGGTGCCCCGGTGGACGCCGCTCACTCGGCTGATGATCAGCGCCGAGGTCAGGAAGACGGTGATGACGAGCGCGTCGTTCCCGGTCGGAACGCCGAAGCTCCGGTAGGGGGGAAAGAAGTAGTAGTCGGCGAAGACGACCGAGAGCAGAGCCGCGACCACCCCGGAGGCCACGCCGCCGTACCATGCGGCGACCGCCACGGCGGGGTAGAAGAACAGGAATGGGGTGCCGGGCTTGCCGAGCACGATGAGGGAAGCCGCCAGCGCCGCGATCGGCGCGCCAAGGGCAGCGCCGATGCGGGTCCTCGTCGACGGGGCGCGCACCGGTCGCTCGGTCGGGGGATCGATCACGGTCGCTTGGAGCCGGAGAACGGGAGCGCTCGTCGGGGGCGCGATGCCAACGCGAAAAGCGTGCGAAGACGAACGCGGCGGTGGCAGGGCTCGCCGCCCACCCCTGCTGACGCGATACTTGCACGAGAAGCTACCGGTCGAATAGCCGTCGGGGTCGTGCCATGAGTCGCGTCGTCGTCGTGTTCGCTGCCGCGGTGCTCGCCGCGTGCGGGAGGGGGGCGGACGCCACCGCGCCCGAGCCGCTGACGTTGACGATCGTCGCCCCGACCGCGATCACCGGCGAGTTCGGTGAGGCGATCCCGATCAGCGTGAAGGTCGACGGTGCGGCCGGCGCTCGCGCCGGCGCGATCGTCACCTTCGCCGCCGAGGCCGGGGGCTCGGTCGAGCCGGCGACGGTGGCCACCGACGCCTCCGGCGTCGCGACGAGCCTCTGGACCCTCGCCGCCGTGAACGGGCCGCAGGTCGCGACGGCCTCCGTCGCCGGCGGTCGCGTGGCGACCTTCACCGCCCATGCCTTCAACGGCTGGAGAGTCGGGGGGTCGAACACGCTGACCTACGCCGAGCGGCTCGCCGATCCGGGCGTGACCTTCGGCCGCGGCGCCGCATGGTCCTCGACGCGGCTCGGCAGCGCTCCGCTGATGGCCATCGGCTGCGCCCAGGGGAGCGTCGTCCTCGTCGTGCTGCACCGGAACCTCGTCACCCTCGACGGGAACGTGATCTACGCGATCGACGACGGGCCGAGAGTGGGC
Organism: Gemmatimonadaceae bacterium; assembly: GCA_013361335.1. Classification (GTDB taxonomy): domain Bacteria; phylum Gemmatimonadota; class Gemmatimonadetes; order Gemmatimonadales; family Gemmatimonadaceae; genus AG11. The sequence continues at coordinate 5,394 of JABFYH010000046.1, forward strand.
GAGACCTGGCTCGAGCGCCCGCCCGACTTCGCGATCCTGGGTCATCCGGGGCCGCCGACGTCGACGGTGGCACTCGTCCGGAGGATGGCCGCCGCGAAGACCTTCAACATCACCTTCCGCCACTACGACGGCGCCGAGACCTACGCGCCCAACTTCACGATGGCCGGCCTGTCGCTCGTGATGCCGCAGGTCATGGCCGACTGTCCCGGCGTCTTCTGAATGCCCTCACCTCGCTCGCTCCCGCCCGAGCTCCCCGCGCGCGCTCGGCGGATCGTCGGCGTCGCGCTGTCGCTCACCGTCGCGACGGCCGGTGCCCGGTCGCTCCCTGCCCAGACGACGGATGCGTCCCCGTACGCCTTCGGCGTCACCGTCTCCGGACGCGGCGCGCCGATGATTCTCATCGCCGGCCTGGCGTCCTCCGGCAGCGTGTGGAACGGCGTCGTCGCGCACTACCGCGACCGCTACGAGGTCCACGTGCTCCAGCTGCCCGGCATGGCCGGCCAGCCGCCGGTGAGCGACACCGCCGTGCTCGCGCGCGTCGCGGCCGACGTCGAGCGCTACATCCGCGACAAGCGGCTGCGCCATCCCGTCGTCGTCGGACACAGCGTGGGCGGCCTCGTCGCCCTGCGCGTGGCGGCCGACGCGCCGACCGCCGTCGGGCCGGTGGTCAGCGTCGACGGGCTGCCCTTCGGCGCCGTAGTGCAGATTCCCGGCGCGACGGCGGCGAGCATGCGCCCCATCGCCGCCGCCGTTCGTGCGACCTACGGCAGAGCGACGCGCCAACAGCTCGAGGCGCAGATGCGCGCCGCCGGCGCCGGGATGACGCTGACGCAGTCCTTCGTCGACACGCTCGTGGCATGGATGGGCCGCTCCGACCCGACGACGTTGGGCAACGTCACCGCCGAGGCGATCACCACCGATCTGCGCGACCGCGTCGCGCTCATCCGGACACCGGTGCTGCTGCTCGGCACCTACGGCGCCGCCACCGACTCGACGGCGCGCATCGGCATCCGCGCCTCGTACGAATCGCAGGCGTCCGCCATCCCGCGGCACACGGTCGCCATCGCCGAGCATGCGCGGCACTTCATCATGATCGACGACCTG
>JABFYH010000134.1 GCA_013361335.1 Gemmatimonadaceae bacterium
GCAGCTTGGCGACGACGTCGCCATCGGGCCGTACGTCGTGATCGGCGACGGCGCGAGGATCGGCGCGGGGGTCTGCCTCGATGCGCACGTCGTCGTGGGGGCAGGCGTCGTGATCGGCGCCGGCTGTCGGATCTATCCGGGGGCGGCGCTCTATGCCGGCACGACGCTCGGCGACCGCGTGCGCGTGCATGCCGGCGCGCGGCTCGGCTCCGACGGGTTCGGGTACGTATTCCGCGGCGGTCGACACGAGAAGATTCCGCACGTGGGACGCTGCATCGTGGAGGCCGACGTCGAGATCGGGGCGAACACGACGATCGACCGCGGGAGCATCGACGACACGGTGATCGGAGCGGGGACCAAGATCGACAATCTCGTCCATGTCGCGCACAACGTGCGGATCGGGCGGCTGTGCCTGATCATGGCGCAGGTCGGGATCGCCGGCTCGGTGCGCGTGGAAGACGGCGTGATCCTCGCCGGCCAGGTCGGCATCTCGGGGCACCATACCATAGGCGCCCAGGCGCGGCTGGCGGCGCAGGCTGGCGTGTTCGGGGACATTCCGCCGGGCGAAACCTGGTCCGGCTACCCGGCGCGGCCGCATCGCGAGGCGCTGCGGGCCCAGGCGGCGCTGTTCAAGCTTCCCTCCCTGCTGCGGGGGCTGGAGCGGCTGCTCGGCGAACGGTCGGCGGCGAAGGACGACCGCTGATGCGGCGGACGATCGCGCGGCCTGCTCGCGTCGCGGGGGTCGGCCTCCATCTCGGTGTGCCATGCACCCTCGAGTTCAGGCCGGCGACGGCGGGGACCGGGGTGCGCTTCCAGCGCACCGACCTTGCCGGCGCCGCGCCGATTCCCGCACGCGCCGAGCACGCCGTGCTCACGGAGCGGCGGACGCAGCTCGGCGAGGAGCCCAATGCGGTCCACACCGTGGAGCATGTTCTTGCCGCAGTGCACGCGTTGGAGCTCGACGACCTGGTGATCTCGATGGACGGCCCGGAGCCGCCGATCATGGACGGGAGCGCCGGGCCCTTCTTCGAGGCGCTTCGTGGCGCGGGGGTGGTGGAGCAGGTCGGGGGAGTGCCGGTGGGGCGGGTGACGGCACCGGTCCGCCTGGTCGACGGCGAGTCGGTCTACGAGGCCGTGCCGGCGGACGGGCTGTCGCTCGACGTGACGATCGACTTTCCGCACGCGCTGATCGGCCGGCAGCAGTACGCGTCGGATGTGACGGCGGAGCGCTTCGCTCGTGAGCTGGCGTGGGCGCGGACCTTCGGCTTCGTGCAGGAGGTGGAGCCCCTGCGGGCGCGCGGGCTGATCAAGGGCGCGTCCACCCAGAATGCCGTCGTCCTGGATGCGGCGGGCGTGGTGGAGAACGCCCTCCGCTCGCCAGACGAGTTCGTGCGGCATAAGATGATGGATTGTGTAGGCGACCTCGCGCTCGCCGGTGTGCGGCTCAAGGCCCGCATCGTCGCGCACAAACCCAGTCATCGCGGCACCGTGCTGTTCGTGCGCGCGCTGCAGGCGTCAATGAAGCAGGAGATCCAGGTGCTCGGTATCGAGGAGATCATGAAGGTGCTGCCGCACCGGTATCCGTTCCTGCTGGTGGACCGGGTGCTGGAGCTCGAGCCGCAGAAGCGGGTCGTCGGCATCAAGAACGTCACGATCAACGAGCCATTCTTCGCGGGGCACTTTCCCGGGCATCCCATCATGCCCGGGGTGCTGATCGTCGAAGCGATGGCGCAGGTGGGCGGCATGCTGCTGCTCGGCGCGATCCCCGATCCGGAGAGCAAGGTCGTGTACTTCACGTCGCTCAACAACGTGAAGTGGCGGCGCCCGGTGAAGCCGGGCGATCAGCTTCGCTTCGAGCTGGAGATGCTCCAGGTGCGAGGGATGATGTGCAAGATGCAAGGCGTGGCGAAGGTGGACGGCGAGGTGGTGTGCGAGGCGGAGATGAGCGCGATGGTGCGCGACCGGTGAGCCCGCGCATCCATCCGACGGCGATCGTCAGCCCGGACGCCCAGCTCGCCGACGACGTCGAGATCGGCGCCTTCGCCATCGTGGGCGAGGGGTGCACGATCGGGGCGGGGTCGGTGATCGCGCCGCGCGCCACCCTCGAGCGAAACGTGATCCTGGCGGCGAACGTGAAGGTCGGGATCGGCACCGTGCTCGGCGGCGATCCGCAGGACCTCAAGTTCAAGGGCGAGCACACGACGGTGGAGATCGGCGAGGGGACGACGATCCGCGAGTACACGACGATCAACCGCGGGACGACGCAGTCCTACAAGACCACGGTCGGCAAGAACTGCTTCATCATGTCGTACGTGCACCTGGCGCACGACTGCCACGTCGGCGACGGCGCGATCCTCGTGAACAGCGTGCAGCTCGCCGGCCACGTGACGGTGGGTGACAAGGCGATCATCGCCGGGGCGAGCGCGGCGCACCAGTTCGTGAAGATCGGTCAGTATGCGTTCGTCGGCGGGTGCTCGCGGATCTCGCAGGACGTCCCGCCCTACGTGAAGGCGGTGGGCAACCCGATCAAGCTCTACGGGCTGAACAGTGTCGGTCTCCAGCGGAACAACTTTCCGGAAGAGGTGGTGCGCGAGCTCAAGCGGGCCTACCGGATCTTCTTCCGCTCGGAGCTCAACGTCTCCCAGGCGAAGGAGCGGGCGGCGGCGGAGCTGAAGGCGTTTCCGGAGGTGCAGGAGCTGCTGCGCTTCGTGGAGGACAGCGGACGGGGAGTCGTCGTCTGACGAAGCGCGTACGGACCGGCGTCGTCGGGGCCGGCGGACTCGGACAGCACCACATCCGGATTCTGCGGGACATGCAGGGTCCCGACTTCGCGGGCTTCCACGAGTCGCGCCCCGAGCGTGCCGCGCAGGTGGCGCAGGAGCTCGGCGTGCGCGCCTTCGCGTCGCTCAATGCGCTGCTCGACGCCGTCGACGCGGTGACGATCGTCGTGCCGACACCGGCGCACTTCGCCGTCGCGCAGCAGGTGCTCGCGCGCGGGATTCACGCGCTGATCGAGAAGCCGATCGCGACGACGCTCGCCGAGGCGGACGAGATGCTCCGGCTGGCGAAGCAGCATGGCGCGATCGTGCAGACGGGTCACGTGGAGCGGTTCAACCGCGCCATCCGTGCCGCGCTCCCCTACGTGCACACGCCCCGCTTCATCGAGAGCGACCGGCTGGCGCCCTTCAACCCTCGAGGCGCCGACGTGGCCGTCGTGCTCGACCTGATGATCCACGACATCGATCTGGTCCACACGCTCGTCGGCGGGACGGTGGCCTCGGTCGCGGCGGTGGGTGTGCCGGTGCTCACCCCGTTCGTCGACATGGCCAACGCGCGGCTCGCCTTCGACACCGGCGCCGTCGCGAACATCACGGCCAGCCGCGTCTCCCGCGAACGGATGCGGAAGATCCGCATCTTCCAGGAGCGGGAGTACATCTCGCTCGACCTGGCGGCGGGCAACGGCGAATTCTTCCGCCTGCGCGACGACGTGAACATCGCCGCTCTCGCCACGGCGCCGCTCGCCCTCGAGCAGTTCGTGGAGCGGATCCCGCTGGAGGCCGACGAGGGCGAGCCGCTGCGGCTGGAGTTCGAGAGCTTCCTGGCGGCGATTCGCGGCGAGGCGCCGGTCGCCGTGACGGGCGAGGAGGGGCGCGAGGCGCTGGGCGTCGCGCTGCAGATCGTCACCGACATCGAGCGCGCGCTGCCGTCGAGATCGAAGGGAGCGCACCGACCGGCACGTGCGTGAGATCCTGTTCGTCGCCGGCGAGCTGTCCGGCGATCTGCACGCGGCGGCGGTGGCGCGCGCGCTGACGCGAGCGGGCGCCCCGTACTCGCTGGTCGGCGTCGGCGGCGACGCGATGCGCGACGCCGGGGTGACGCTGATCCAACACACGGTCTCGCACGCGGTGATGGGCTTCATCGCGCCGATCAAGCACATTCCCCGCTTCGTGCGGCTGCGGCGCGAGCTCGATGCACGCATCCGCAGCGGTCGTGTGGCCCTGGTGGTGCTGATCGACTCGGCGGGGTTCAACATGCGCATCGCGGCCATGGCCGCGGAGGCGCACGTGCCGGTGCTGTACTACGTGACCCCCCAGGTGTGGGCATCACGGGCGGGACGGCTGGCCGCGCTGGCCCGCACGGTGACCCGCGCCGCGGTGATCCTGCCCTTCGAGGAGGCGCTGCTCCGCGCGCATGGCGTGAATGCGACCTTCGTCGGCCACCCGCTGCTCGACCGCGCGCTCACCCTGCCGAGCCGCGCCGAGGCCCGCCGCGCACTCGGCGTGACGGAGCACGAGCGACTGCTCGCGCTGTTCCCGGGCAGCCGCGCGCAGGAGATCGCGCGCCATCTCGACCCGTTCGTCGCCGCGGCGCGCGAGCTCCAGCGTCGCCAGCCAGGGCTGCGCGTGGTGGTGAGCTCCGCCCCGCACGTGACGATCCCGCCGGAGCGGTGCCCCTTCCCACTGGTGCACTCGGCGTCCTTCCCGATCCTGCGCGCCGCCGACGCCGCCCTCTGCAAGAGCGGCACGACGACTCTGGAGGCGGCGATCGCCCTCTGTCCCCTCGTCGTCGCCTATCGGACGAGCGCGATCGAGTACGCGCTGGCGCGCCGGCTCGTGAAGATCCCGTTCATCGCCCTGGTGAACATCGTCGCCGGCCGGGAGATCGCGCGCGAGTTCGTGCAGGACGCGCTCGAGCCCCTCGCCGTCGCGACCGCGCTGGAGCCGCTGCTCGACCCGCACAGCGTGCAGCGCCGAGTGCTGGTGCAGCACCTCGCCGAGGTGCGCGACCTGCTCGGACAGCCTGGTGCGGCCGACCGGGTGGCCTCGATGGCGCTGGAGCTGGCGAGCCACTCGGCACCGCGGGTCGCGTCGTGACCGACGCGCGCAAGGTGCGGTGGATCGTGCGGCTCGGGGTCTGGCTCATCCGGGCGCTGGCGAGCACGTGGCGTATGGAGACCATCGGTGGAGAGCCGCTGGCCGAGGCGCGTCGCGCCGGCGAGCGTGTGATCTTCGCGCTCTGGCATGGTGAGCTGCTCCCGCTGCTCTGGCATCAGCGCGGTGAGAACGTGGCGATCGTGATCAGCGATCATCGCGATGGGGAGATCATCGCGCGGATCGCGGAGTCGCTCGGCTACGCGACGGTCCGTGGGTCGTCGTCGAAGGGGGGCAGTCGCGCGCTGATCGGCCTGATGCGCGAGATCACCGCCGGGCGCGACGGCGCGATCACGCCGGATGGTCCGCGGGGGCCCGCGCGGGTGTTCGCGCCGGGCGCGGCGATCGCCGCCTTCCGGACCGGCGCCCGCATCGCGCCGATCCGCGCGCAGGCGTCGCGATCCTGGCGGCTCAGGAGCTGGGACCGGTTTCTCATCCCCAAGCCCTTCGCCCGGGTGCGAGTGAGCTTCGGGCCGCTGACGCCGGTGAACGCCGCGTCGGCGCGGGACGCGGCCGAGCAGGCGGCACATCTCCAGGCGGTGCTCGACGCCGTGCCGGGATCCTGAGGATGCGCACGATCGAGCGAGTGTGGTACGGAGAAGGTGCGGGCGCGCAAATGGCGGGTGCCGTGCTCGCGCCGGCCGGTTGGGGATACGCTGCCGTCGCCGCCCTCCGCAACTCGATGTACGATCACGGCATCCTGCGCTCCTACGCGCCCGCCATCCCCGCGCTGAGCCTGGGCAATCTGTCGGTCGGGGGCACCGGCAAGACGCCCGTGGCCGCATGGGCGGCGGCCTGGCTCGCGCACGCCGGCGCGCGACCGGCGGTGGTGCTCCGCGGGTACGGCGACGACGAGCCTCTGGTGCACGCGCAGCTCAACCCGGAGCTGATCGTGGTCACGGAGGCGGACCGGGTGCGCGGTGTGGCGGAGGCGCGCGCCCTGGGCGCCGATTGCGCGATCCTCGACGACGCCTTTCAGCACCGTCGGCTGCGGCGCACGGCGGACTGGGTGCTCGTCGCCGCGGAGCAGTGGCGGCCGGGTTTGCGGTCGCTGCCGGCGGGTCCGCTGCGCGAGCCCGTATCATCGCTCCGGCGGGCGGACCTGCTGATCGTGACGCGCAAGAGCGCGGCGCGCGAGCGCGCCGACGAAGTGGCGGAGGCGCTCGCGCCGCGCCTGCGTGCAGGGGGAGGAGTCGCGGTCTGTCATCTCACGCCGTACGCCGTCGTCGACGCGCGCACGGGACACCGCGAGCCGTTGAGCTGGCTGCAGGGACGGGAGATCACCGCCGTGGCAGCCGTGGGCGCGCCGGAGTCGTTCTTCGCGCAGCTGGCGAGTCACGGGGCGCGGCTCGAGCCGCTTGCCTTCCCGGATCATCATGCCTTCGACGCGCGGGACGTCGCGCGAATCATCGGGATTGCCGCATCGCGGGGCGGGGTCCTCTGCACCCTCAAGGATGCGGTCAAGGTCGCCCCCCTCTGGCCCCCGTCAGGGCCCCCGTTATGGTATGTTTCGCAGCGTGTCGTGGTCGAGCGTGGCGGTGCCGCGCTCGATGCCTCGCTCGAGGGCATCCTCGCGGCACGGGTAGCCGCTTCCCCAACCGCCGGCGCTGCCGGCCCGAGCTCCCCCCCACATGGCCACCGATCTTCGACTGCCGACCGATAGAATCGTCATGCCTGACAAGGATCGCTTCCTGAACGAGGAAAACCCGTTCGAGGCGATGATGTCCCGCTTCGACCGCGCCGCCCAGCTGCTGGACCTGGAGCCCGGTCTGTACAAGGTCCTCCGCCACCCCGAGAAGCAGGTCATCGTCTCGGTCCCGGTGATGATGGACAACGGCGAGGTGGAGGTCTACACCGGCTACCGCGTCCTCTACAACACGTCGCGCGGCCCCGCCAAGGGTGGCATCCGCTTCGACATGCAGGTCAATCTGGACGAGGTGCAGGCGCTGGCCGCGTGGATGACCTGGAAGTGCGCCGTCGTGAACCTCCCCTTCGGCGGCGCGAAGGGTGGGGTGATCTGCGACCCGCTCAAGATGAGCGCCGGAGAGCTCGAGCGCCTCACGCGGCGGTACACGGCGGCGATCATCCACACCCTCGGCCCCGACTCCGACGTCCCCGCGCCCGACGTGAACACGAACGAGCGCGTGATGGCGTGGATCATGGACACGTACTCGATGCATGTCCGGCACACGGTGACCGCCGTCGTCACCGGCAAGCCGGTGGAGATGGGCGGCTCGCTCGGCCGCCGCGAGGCGACCGGTCGCGGCTGCATGATCGTGACGAAGGAAGCGCTCAAGCACCTCGGCATGAAGGTGAAGGGCACCACGATCGCCGTGCAGGGCTTCGGCAACGTCGGCTCGGTCGCGGCGGATCTGCTCGCGAAGGAGGGCTGCGTCATCCGCGGGATCAGCGATCGCACAGGGGCGTACTGGAACGCCAGGGGGATCGACATCCCTGCCGCGCTCAAGTACGTGAAGGAGCACAAGACGCTCGAGGGGTTCAAGGGCGGCGATCCGATCAGCAACGAGGAGCTGCTCACCGGCGACGTGGACGTGCTGCTCCCCGCGGCGCTGGAGAACGTCATCACGAGCAAGAACGCGGCGAAGATCCGCGCGCGGATCATCTGCGAGGGCGCGAACGGCCCGACGACCGCCGGCGCCGACTCCATTCTCGCCGAGAAGGAGATCTTCGTGATCCCGGACATCCTGGCGAACGCGGGGGGCGTGACCGTCTCGTACTTCGAGTGGGTGCAGGACCGCGGTGGCTACTTCTGGTCGGAGGAGTCGGTGAACGACCGCCTCAACGACATCATGACGCGCAGCTTCGGCGACGTGCTCAAGCTGTCGACGCAGCACAAGGTGGACATGCGCACCGCGGCGTACATGCTGGCGATCAGCCGCGTGGCGACGGTGCACCGGCTGCGCGGCATCTACGCGTAAGCTCGCATGCGCCTCGTGGTGGCCGTCGTGGGGAAGCCACGCGACCGGCACCTCGCGGCGGTCATCGACGAATACGAAACCCGGGCGGCGCGCTACTGGCCGCTCGAGGTCGTCGAGGCCAGGGAGGCGAGCGGGCGCGGCGTCTCGCCGGCCGACGCCCGCTCGCGCGAGGGCGCGCGGCTGCTCGAGCGGCTTCCCGCCGGCGCATTCGTGCTCGTGTGCGACGAGCGCGGCGACCGTGTCACCTCGGCGGAGTTCTCCGCCGTCGTCGCCGCGGCGCGCGAGCGGGCGCAGGACGTGGCATTCGTGATCGGGGGCGCCTTCGGCCTCTCCGACGAGGTGCGCGCCCGCGCCTCCCGCACCCTCCAGCTCGCGCCGTTCACCCTGCCGCACGAGCTCGCGCGGCTGGTCCTCGCCGAACAGCTCTATCGCGCGGGGACGATCGTGCGCGGCGAGCCCTATCACAAGCAATGACGTCGTCCGTCGCTATCTTCCGTCGCCGATGACCGACGTCCGCATCGTCACCGAGCCGCTGGGCGGCTCACCACTGTCGCGAGCGGTGCAGGGGGCGGCGGCGCCAGCGCACTGGCTCGCTGCCCGGCCCGGGTCGGCGGAAGCGTGGCGTGCGCTCGCGCAGGCGCGCGCCGCCGAGTCGGGGTGGCACGAGCGGTGGGAGGCGCTGCGCCCCGCGATCATGGCGACGGGCCCCGCGGCGGAGCGTCTCGCGCGCGTGGTGCGCGATGGGGGCGTCGTGGTGACGACGGGGCAGCAGCCGGGCCTGTTCGGCGGTCCGATCTACACCTGGAGCAAGGCGGTCAGCGCCCTCGCCCTGGCCGATGCGATCCAGGAACGCGTCGGGGTGGCGACGGCAGCGATCTACTGGGCGGCCACCGACGACGCGGATTTCGCCGAGGCAGCCAGCACGGCGATCGCGCGGCCCGGCGGGCTCGAGGTGCTGCGAGCGCATCAGGCCCCGCCGACCGGCACACCACTCGCCCTCACCCCGCTGGGGGATCTGGAGGCCGCGCGCCATCGCTTGATCGAGGCGAGTGGGAGCGCGCCCGACCCGCGCGCTCTCGAGACCGTTGGCACCGCCTACGGCGATCCCACGCGCACGCATGGCGACGCCTTCGTCGCCCTGCTGCGCGCGCTGTTGGCCCCCCTCGGCGTCCCGGTGCTCGACGCGTCGCACGAGGCGGCGGTGAAGGCCTCCGCGCCGACGATCCGCCTCGCTCTCGACCGTGCGTCGGCGATCGAGGCGGCGCTGACGAACCGCGCGTCCGAGATTCGTGCGGCGGGATTCGAGCCGCAGGTCGACGACGTGCGTGGGCTCGCGCTGGCGTTCGTGCGCGACGCAACGATCAAGCGTCGGCTGACGATCGCGGAGGCGTCTGGGGTCACCGGATGGCTGACGCCCAACGTGCTGCTCCGGCCGATCGTGGAGCGCGCGATCCTGCCGACGCTCGCCTACGTCGCCGGACCGGGCGAGCTGGCGTACTTCGCGCAGGTCGGCGCCGTGGCCGACGCGATGGGCGTGTCGGCGCCGGTGGCGGTGCCGAGGTGGTCGTGTACGCTGATCGAGCCGCAGACGGAGGCGGTGCTCACCCGCCTCGGCGTCACGCCCGCCGACCTCGATCCCCCGAACGAGCTCGAAGGCCGCCTGGCACGCGCCGCGATGAGCGAGACGACGGCTCGGACGCTCGCCGACCTGCGGGAGGTCATCGCGATGCTCCCCGACACGATCGGGGAGGAGAGCGAGGCGTTGGGTGTCGGCGGCGCGGTGGTCGGGGCGACGAAGGGGCTGCACCATCGCGTCGACCGACTCGAGCGGCGCATCGTCGCGGCCCTCAAGCGCCGCGAGTCGGCGCGGATGACCGATCTGGCGACGCTCCGCGCGGCGCTGCGCCCGCGGGGCGCACGACAGGAGCGCACCCTCAACATCATCCCGCTGCTCGCGCGCAACGGCTGCGAGCTGCTCACCGACATGTGCCGCGCTGCGGGCCCGCACGCCGCCGCCCTCGTGACAGGAGAGTCCATTTGACGCTGCCGAACCGCCCCGTCTCTCCACCCGACCGCGTCGTCGGCGCCGCCAGCTCGGGGCGCAGCTCCGCACTGATCGGCGCCGGCATCTTCCTCTCGCGGCTGCTCGGTCTCCTTCGCCAGAGCCTCATCGCCAAATACCTCGGTGCGGGCATGGTGGCCGATGCGTTCAACGGCGCGTTCCGCATCACCAACATCCTCCAGAATCTCTTCGGTGAGGGCGCGCTCTCGGCGTCGTTCATCCCGGTGTACGCCAACGCCCTGGCGCGTGGCGACGAGGAGGAGGCGGATCGGATCGCCGGCGCCGTCGGGGCGATCCTCGCGCTCGTGTGCGCGGTGCTGGTGGCGATCGGCATCTTCGCCGCGCCGCTGGTGGTGCATGCGGTCGTCGGTGGGTTCACCGGCGACAAGCTCGAGCTCACGATCCGGCTGACGCGGATCCTCTTTCCCGGCGCCGGCCTCTTCGTGATGGGGGCGTGGTGCCTCGGCATCCTGAACAGCCACCGGAAGTTCTTCCTGTCGTACGCGGCGCCGGTGCTGTGGAACCTGTCGATGATCGTCGCGCTGGTCGCGTACGGGCCGCGACGGGGTGAGGTGCAGCTCGCGGTCATCATCTCGTGGGCGTCCGTGCTCGGCGCGGCGCTCTCGTTCGCCGGCCAGCTGCCGCCCGTGTTCCGGCTGCTCGGACATCCGCGGTTCACCCCCGATTATGCATTTCCCCCGGTGCGGGAGGCGGTCCGCAACTTTCTTCCCGCCTTCGTCAGTCGTGGCGTCGTGCAGCTCAGCGGCTACGTGGACATCTGGCTGGCCAGCCACATCCCGGTGAACGGGGTCGTCACCCTGCTGCAGAACGCGCAGACGATCTATCTGCTGCCGATCAGCCTCTTCGGGATGTCGGTGTCCGCGGCGGAGCTGCCGGAGATGTCGCGCGATACCGGGGCGGGGCCGGAGGCCTTCGAGCGGCTGCGCAACCGGCTCAACACCGCCATGCCGCGCGTCGCCTTCTTCGTCGTGCCCTCGGCGATCGGCTTTCTCGTGCTCGGCGAGGCCATTGCCGGCGTGCTGCTCCAGCACGGCAAGTTCACCCACACCGACAGCGTACGCACCTGGGCGATCCTCGGCGGGTCCGCCGTCGGGCTCGTCGCGAGCGCGCTCGGCCGCCTGTATTCGTCGACCTTCTATGCGCTGCGCGACACGCGAACGCCGCTCTGGTTCGCGGTGGCGCGCGTCGGCCTCACCGGCGTGCTCGGCTATCTGTTCGCCTTCCCCCTGCCGCGGCTGCTCGGCCTGCCCGCGTGGACCGGCGCCGCCGGGCTCACCGCGTCGGCGGGGCTGGCCGGCTGGCTGGAGTTCCTGCTGCTGCGGCGCGCCATCACGGCGCGCATCGGGCGCACGGGAATTCCGCTCCCGGCGCTCGCGCGGCTCTGGGGCGCGGGGCTGCTGGCCGGCGCGGCCGGCTGGGGCGTGATGTATGTCGTCTCTCCGGCGCATCAGCTGCTGCGCGGCCTCGCGGCGCTCGCGCTCTTCGCGGTCGTGTACGGCGTGGTGACGCTGGCGCTCGGCGTCCCCGAGGCGCGCGGAATGGTGGGTCGCATCCGGCGCTGACGCGCGAACGCCGGCTGGACCGGGCGGGTATTATTCGTCATGGCCGTCACGCAGTCGATCCTCGACAAGGTTCCCCATCTCCCCGAGTCTCCCGGCGTCTACCTCTGGAAGGACGCCGAGGGGAAGGTGCTGTACGTGGGGAAGGCGAAGCGGCTGCGCTCGCGGGTGCGAAGCTATCTGGCCACCGATCACCGCGAGAGCGTGAAGACGCGCGCGCTCATGCAGCAGGTCGAGGCGCTCGACACCATCCTCGTGCCCACCGAGGCGCACGCGCTGGTCCTCGAGGCCAACCTCATCAAGGAGTACAAGCCGCGGTTCAACATCGCGCTGCGCGACGACAAGTCGTACCCGTACATCAAGGTCACGGTGCAGGAGCCCTTTCCGCGCGTGTGGGTGACGCGCCGGCTCCAGAACGACGGCGCCCGCTACTTCGGCCCGTACACGGACGTCGGCGCGATGCGCCGCGCGCTCGACGTCGTGAAGCGGCTGTTCACGGTGCGGTCGTGCAACTTCGACATGCCGAAGCAGATGCCCGACCGGCCCTGCCTCGACTATCACATCGGCCGCTGCAAGGCGCCCTGCATCCTCGCCCAGAGCCAGGCCGAGTACGCGGCAATGATCGACGAGGTGCTCGACTTCCTCGCCGGCCGGCCGGAGGAGGTGGTTCGCAAGGTGAAGGAGCGCATGGCCCTCGCCGCCGAATCGCTCGACTTCGAGCGCGCGGCGCAGCTCCGCGACGCGCTCACCCATCTCGAGAAGATGGAGGAGCCGAACGTCGTGATGAAGGTCGAGGGCGGCGACCGGGACGTCGTCGGGTACGCGCGCGACGGCGACGACGCCGTGATCGCCCTGATGCGGATCCGCGGGGGCAAGCTGCTGGCGCGCGAGCACCAGTTCGTCGAGAACGTCGACGACGAGACCGATGCCGACGTGCTCGAGACCTATCTGGCCGGCCCCTATCGGCTGCTCGAGGAGCGCGCGCAGGAGCTGCTGCTGCCCTTCGACCTCGCCGAGCGAGGCGTCGTGGAGGAATCGCTCGAGCGGACGAAGATCCACGTGCCGCAGCGCGGCCCACGGCGGGAGCTGATCGAGCATGCGCAGCAGAACGCGCGGCACCTGCTCGAAGAGGCGCGCCTCACCGGCGACGAACCGGCGGCCGAGGAGCGCGCCGGCGATCCGGTGTACGAGCTCCAGCGACAGCTCGGGCTCGCGAAGGTGCCGCGCGCCTTCGTGTGCTTCGACATTTCACATGCGCAGGGGACTGACACCGTCGCGTCGATGGTCTGGTTCCAGAACGGCCGGCCGTACCGCAACGAGTATCGCAAGTTCAAGGTGAAGACGGTCGAGGGGATCGACGACTTCGCCTCGATGCACGAGGTGGTCGGCCGGTACTTCAGGCGACGGGTGGAGGAGGAGCGGCCCTTGCCCGACCTCGTCGTCATCGACGGCGGCAAGGGCCAGCTCAACGCCGCGGCCGACGCGCTGCGCGAGCTCGATCTCGGCGCGCTGCCCATCGTCAGCCTGGCGAAGCGCGAGGAAGAGATCTTCGTCCTCGGCCGCAGCGAGTCGATCCGGCTGTCGCGGCGCTCCCCCGCGCTGCGGATGCTGCAGCAGGCGCGCGACGAGGCGCATCGCTTCGCGATCACCTTCCAGCGGAAGCGGCGCGCGGTGCGTACGATCACGTCGGAGCTCCTGCGCATTCCCGGCATCGGCGACAGCAAGCGGCGGCGGCTGCTCACGACCTTCGGGAGCGTGCAGGCGATCCGCGACGCGACGCCCGAGCAGATCGCCGAGGTGCCTGGGTTCTCCGTGAAGAGCGGGCAGAAGATCATCGATGCGCTGCGGGCCAGCGATGCGCTGGCGCCTTCGATCGTCGAGCCCGACCCCGCCGCGCCGGACCCGACCACCGCGAACGCCGAGCCGACCTCCGAGGCGCCGGCCGCCGTTGCAGTTCCATCCGAACCCTCGAACACGTGAGCACCTGGCATCTCGACTGTTCCGCCTGCGACCACTCGCAGGCGGGCGACACCATCGCATCGACCTGCCCGGCGTGCGGGCAGCCCCTGCTGGTTCGCTACGACTCCGCCTGGCCGTCGCGGGACGCGATCCGGCCGCGATGGGACATGTGGCGCTACGCCGCCGTGCTGCCGCTCCGGGAGGGCGAGCAGCCCACCACCCTGGGCGAGGGCGCGACGCCGCTGCACGACCTTCCCGCACTCGCCCGCGAGATCGGCGTCGCGCGGCTGTGGGTGAAGGACGAAGGGCTCAACCCGACGGCGTCGTTCAAGGCGCGAGGGATGAGCGCCGCCGTGACGCGCGCCAAGGCGCTCGGCGTCCCCGGGCTGGTCGTGCCGACGGCAGGGAATGCGGGCGCGGCCCTGGCGGCGTACGGGGCGGCCGCGCGCCTGCCAGTACGCGTCTACGCCCCGGCGACGACGCCGAGCCCGATCCTGGCCACCATTCGCGCCCTCGGCGCTGACCTCCAGCTCGTGGAGGGGCACATCGGCGACGCGGGCAAGCAGTCGCGCGCCTTCGCCGCGGCCGAGGGATACTTCGACGTCTCCACGCTGCGCGAGCCGTATCGGATCGAAGGGAAGAAGACGATGGGGCTCGAGCTCGCCGAGCAGCTCGGCTGGTCGCTGCCGACGCACATCATCTATCCGACCGGGGGAGGGACGGGGCTGATCGGAATGTGGAAGGTCTTCGGCGAGATGCGCGACGGCGGCTGGCTCGCGCCCGACGTTCGCTTGCCGCGCATGGTCGTCGCCCAGGCCGACGGCTGCGCACCGATGGTGCGCGCGTTCCAGGCGGGCGCCGACCATGCCACGCCCTGGGAAAATCCGAGCACCCATGCCAGCGGCCTGCGGGTGCCCGGTCCGCTCGGCGACCGGCTCATCCTGCGCGCGCTCTACGAGAGCGGCGGCGATGCGGCCTCGGTGAGCGAGGCGACGATTCGCGCCGACACCCTGCGATTGAGCCGAGTGTCGGGTGTCGACGCCGCGCCGGAGGGTGGGTGCGCGCTGGGGGTGCTGGACCTGCTCGTCCGCCAGGACCGGATTCCGCGCGACGCGCAGGTGCTGCTGTTCAACACGGGGAGCGGCGCGTCCTACCGGTTCTAGACGATTAGCTTCTGCGTCATGCGCACCGCCATTCTCGATCCATTCAGCGGCATCGCCGGCGACATGACGCTCGGCGCACTTCTGGGCGTGGGACTCGATCCGGAGTGGCTCCGCGCCCTGCCGGAGCGGCTCGCGCTGACCGACATCACGGTCGAGATCCGGCAGGTGAAGCGGGGTGACCTGATGTGCTGGAAGGTCGACTTCGGCATCCCGCCGCAGCCCCACGGGCGTCACGTCTCGCAGATCCGCAAGCTGGTGGCGCAGTCGGGCGCGCCGGAGCAGGTGCGGGCGCGCGCCGACGCCGCCTTCATGGGGATCGCGACGGCGGAGGGGGAGATCCACGGGGTGCCCGCGGAGAAGGTCCACCTTCACGAGGTCGGCGCCGTCGACGCCATTCTCGACGTGGTGGGCGTGATCTGGGGGCTGGAGGAGCTCGGCGTCCAGGACGTGCGGTGCGGCCCGCTCCGGGTCGGCGACGGCACCGTGCGCGCGGCGCATGGCGTGCTTCCCGTCCCGGCACCGGCCACGCTCAAGCTCCTCGAGGGGCACGCGGTGCAGCCCGGCCCGGAGGGGGCGGGGGAGCTCGTCACGCCCACGGGGGCGGCGCTCGTCCGCGTCCTTTCCAGCGGTCCGCCGCCGGCCGAGTACGTCCCGGTGCGCAGCGGATACGGGGCGGGGACGAAGGATTTTCCAGGGCGCGCCAATGCGCTCCGGATCATCCTCGCGGATGTCGAGGGCGCCGCAGCGGCGCCCGGCGGGCGCGAGCGCGTCACCGTGCTCGCGTGTGACGTCGACGACATGTCGCCGGAGTATCTCGCCGCGGTGGCGGACCAGCTGCGGGAGGCCGGCGCGCTCGATGTCGTGCTCCTCGCGACGACGATGAAGAAGGGGCGCCCGGGGACGCGGATCGAAGTGCTTTGCCGGCCGGCGGACGCGGATCGCCTCGAGCGGCAGCTGCTGGTCGAGACGACGACAATCGGGGTGCGCCGCCAGGAGACGAGCCGCCTGGCGCTCGCTCGACAACAGGACACGATCGCCGTGCTGGGGCACAGCGTTCGCGTCAAGATCGCCGTGCTCCCCGACGGCGGCACGCGGATCAAGCCGGAGTTCGACGACGTGCAGCGTGTCGCCCTGGCGACAGGTCGGCGCGCCGCCGATATTTATCAGCTTGCATTGGTCGCGGCGGAACGCCCCTCGCCGGCTGCGTGACCCTCGGTGCCGCCGGAAGATGGCTCCGGTTCGTTCGCTCTTTTCCAGGAGATCTCTGATGGCTCTGATCGGTAAGCACACCCTCCTCGGCGCTGCGCTGGCGTTGTCGGCCTCGGTCCTCGGCGCGCAGGCCCCGGCGGCGACCCCGCCGAAGTGCGACATCGGTGACGTGATGAAGGGCAACACCGCCCGCGCGACGCTGAGCTTCGGCGTAGCGCAGCAGTCCACCGGCACCCCGGTGGCGGCGACCAACCTCAAGAGCGTCGTCAAGCTCGTCGAGACCCCGGACAAGGCCGCCGACGAGCCCGTCGGCCGCGCCTACGTGCTCGGCGAGGCGCTCAGCCTATGGCTCAATCAGCCCGGGGTGAAGCCGATCTCGAAGCGTGGCGACCTCGGCTTCACGGTGAACCCGGAAGGCACGATCGACATCGTCGGGGCGCTCGATTCCGCGTTCAAGATCGTCGAGGCGGCCAAACCGAACTGCTCCGACAACACCGCCTACTTCCGCGGCGGGCACAAGTACTACCTCGATGCGGCCAACAACGCGATCAACGCGCTGAACGCCGACAAGCTGGACTCGGCCGAGTACTACGCCACGCAGGCGAACCGCCTGTACCCGGCGTCGCCCTACGGCACGATGGTGCTGGCCGGCGTCGCGGCCAAGCGGAACGACACCCCGAAGGCGCTCGAGTACTGGAATCGGGCGGCCGAGCTGTCGGCGAAGGATTCCGGCTACCGCGACGTCCGCCGGCAGATGCTGGCGAACGCGGGGAGCACCTACCTGAGCCAGGCGCAGTCGGCCTCGGGCGCGCAGCGGGCCGAGGCGGCGCGCAAGGCGGCGGAGGCGTACGGGCAGCTCGTGGCCGTGCCGGGCACGACGGGCCAGTACCTCTACGGTGGCCGTCAGAACTACCAGACCGCGCTCCTGCTCGCGGGAGACACCGCGGCCTTCGTGAAGAGCTATGGCGAGCTGATCGCCAACCCGTCGGCGTACGGCTACCAGGACCTGCTCAACTCGGCGGTGAACGCCGCTCGGTCGAACCGGAACGCGGACGCGGTGAAGCTCTTCGAGGGGACGCTGGTGCAGAACCCCTACAACCGTGATGCGCTGTTCAACCTCGCCGTCACCTATCTCGCGCTCGACCAGAACGACAAGGTCGCACCGGTCGCGACGCGGCTGATCGCCGTCGATCCCGGGAATCCGGAGAACTACAACCTCGCGGCCCAGGCCTACCTGCGCCTCGCGAAGGCCGCCCAGACGGCCAAGAAGACGGCGCTCTCGGCCGCCTACAACGACTCCACCCTGACCTGGTACACGCGCGGCGACAAGCTGCCGGTCGAGGTGACCTTCGCCGAGTTCTCGCCCTCGGAGAATCAGATCGTGGTCGGCGGCACCGTCCTGGACCGTCGCGACAAGATCGGGGCCCAGGTCCCGGCCGCGAAGCCAGCCAAGGGGAAGGCTCCGGCCAAAGCCGCGGCCAGCATGGCGCCGAAGGCGGTGACGCTCAAGTTCGAGGCCCTCGACAAGACGGGGGCGGTGCTCGGCTCCGAGACGGTGACGACCGAGCCCCTCACCCCGGGCAAGTCGGCGAAGTTCAGCGCCAAGATCACGGCGTCGAACGCCGCGGCGTATCGCTACACGATCGTCGAATAACGGATCTGCGGTGTGCTCGAAGGCGCCCGTCGCGAGACGGGCGCCTTCGTCGTTCGAGGCTCACAAGTTGGGAGATGGCGAGCCATGCAAATGCCGTATTCTGCTTGATTTCGACGCTCGTAGCTCCTAGCTTGCATGAAGTGAAACGAGGGCGCCGGCGCGCCGGACTGGGGGGAGAGCCTCACGGGGTGTGGTCTTCCCCCATCGTTCTGTTGGAGGCCTGGAGGCCAGCGATTCATGGTTCGCGTCAGTCGAGTTCTACCGGGCAGCATCTGCGAGGAGATGGGCGTGGTCCCGGGTACCGAGCTGCTGACCGTGAACGGCCGGAAGCTGGCCGATTTCCTGGATTGGGAGTTCCTCACGGCCGACGAGGAGCTGGTGATCGAGGCCCGGCTTCCCGGCGGCGAGGAGATCGTCTACGAGGTCGAGCGTCCGGACGGTGAGGCGCTCGGCGTCGAGCTGGAGCCGCCTAGGGTCCGCCAGTGCGCCAACCGCTGCGAGTTCTGCTTCATCGAGGGACTCCCGACGGGGCTGCGGAAGCCGCTCTACCTGCGCGACGACGACTACCGGCTCTCCTTCGCCTACGGCAACTTCGCGACGCTCTCCAACGTGAAGGAGCGCGACATCCAGCGGATCCTGGAGTACCGACTCTCGCCGCTGTACGTGTCGGTGCACGCCACGCCGTGGGAGGCGCGGAAGGTCCTCCTCAACAATCCGCGGGTGCCCAACATCGTGGAGCAGCTCACGCGGCTGGCGGCCGGCGGGATCCAGTTCCACGCCCAGATGGTGATCGTCCCCGGGCTGAACGACGGGGACGTGCTCGAGGCCTCGCTCACCGACCTCTGGAACCTTGGCGACGCCGTGCTCAGCGTAGCGCTGGTGCCGGTCGGGCTGACCCAGTTCTCGCACCTCTACACCGGCCGCCCGATGGACGTCGAGAACGCCGGGAAGATCCTCGACGCGGTGGAGCGGTGGGAGGAGCGGGCGCTCGCCGAACGTGGCGACCGCTGGGTGTTCGGCTCGGATGAGCTGTACCTCCTCTCCGACCACCCGCTCCCCGACGCCAGCCATTACGGCGACTTCTCGCAGATCGAGAACGGGGTGGGAGCGGTGGCGTCGCTGCGGGAGCGGGTGAAGGCGGGTCTCGGCGAGCTGCCGAGGCTGGACGGGCGTCGGATCGGGGTGGTGACCGGGGTCTCCATGGCGCCGCTGATGCCGGAGCTCCTCGACGCGATCGCCGAACGCACCGGCGCCCGGTTCACGCTCATCCCGATGGAGAACTCCCTGTTCGGACCCACGACGACGACCGCCGGCCTGCTCGTGGGGGCCGACATCCGCCGTGCCCTCGCCGACCGCCACGATCTCGACCTCGCGCTGATTCCCGCCGAGACGATCAACGACGACGGGCTCTTCCTCGACGAGGAGCGCTTCATCGCGCTCCGTGAAACGCTGCCGATGCCGGTGTTCCCCTCGTACGACTTCATCGACGTGCTGTCCCACGAAGGCGAGCCGTCACTCGCCGGCCGGAGCGCCGCATGACGACCCCCGTCGTCGCCCTGATCGGGCGCCCGAACGTCGGGAAGTCGGCGTTGTTCAACCGGATCATCGGAGAAGACGAAGCGATCGTCTCGGAGGAGGCCGGCACGACGCGCGACCGCCATTTCGCCAAGGCGGAGTGGAACGGCCGCGCCTTCTGGCTGGTCGACACGGGCGGCCTGTCCGATGATCCGCACGCACCCATGGACCGGGAGATCCGGAGCCAGGTGGCGACGGCGATCGAGGAGGCGGACATGATGTTGTTCGTCGTCGACGCGAACGCCGGTCTGCACCCGAGCGACTACCGGGTGGCCGAGATGATCCGCGCCACCGGGAAGCCGTGGCTGCTCGTCGCCAACAAGGTCGACGACCCGAGCCGGATGGATTTCTACGAGTTCTACAACCTCGGCGCCGGCGAGCCCTTTCCGGTGTCGGCGCAGAACGGGAAGAACTCCGGCGACCTGCTCGACGAGCTGGTGAACCGCCTCCCCGAGAGCCTCCCCGAGGACGAGACCGCGCTCCGCGTCGCCGTCGTCGGCCGGCCGAACGTCGGCAAGTCGTCGTTCGTGAACAAGCTGCTCGGCGAGGATCGGCTCGTCGTGAGCGACATCGCCGGCACGACGCGCGACGCGATCGACACGCCGATGACCTACCACGGCCGCAAGCTGATCTTCGTCGACACGGCGGGGCTCCGCCGCCAGACGAAGATCGACGACGGCATCGAGTTCTACTCGTCGCTCCGCACGCGCCGCGCGATCGAGCGCGCCAACATCTGCGTGCTGTTGATCGACGCCACGGAAGGCGAGCTCCACAACCAGGACCTGACCATCGCCAACATGGCGTGGGAGGCGGGGCGGGGGCTGATCGTGGTCGTCAACAAGTGGGACCTCGTGGAGAAGGACGACAAGGCCGTGCAGAAGTTCGAGAAGAAGGCATACGAGAAAGCTCCGTTCCTGAAGTATGTCCCCTTTCTCTTCACGTCGGCGCTTACAGGCCAGCGCGTCACCAGGATCCTCGACGTCATCCAGCTCGTCGACGAGCAGTCGCAGGTGCGGATCAGCACGTCGCAGATCAACGAGCGGCTGGCCGAGCTGCTCGCGCGACGCCAGCCGTCGCAGGCCGCGGGTCGCGAGGTGAAGCTGAACTACGCGACCCAGGTGAGCGTCGCGCCCCCGACGATCGCCTTCTTCGGCAACCATCCCGACCTGGTGGAGGACCACTACGTGCGGTTCCTGCACAACGGCTTCCGGGAGACGTACCCCTTCACGGGGAATCCGCTGCGGATCCTGCTGCGGCGGAAGAGCGGCACCGACCGGTCGGCCGCGAGCTAGCGTGCACCCGGCGCTCGCCCTCGCCATCGCGTACGCGTCCGGGTCGCTCCCCTTCGCCTGGCTCGCCGGCCGCGCCGCCGGCGTGGATCTGCGGCAGCAGGGCTCCGGCAACCTCGGCGCAACGAACGTGTTTCGGGTGCTCGGCTGGAAGGTGGGGCTCGCGGTCTTTCTGGCCGACGCGCTGAAGGGCGCCCTGCCGGTGCTGCTCCTCCCCCCGCGCATCGAGAGCACGATCGACCCCGCGCTCTGGGCGATCGCGTGTGGCATCGCGGCGATCGCCGGCCACGTGCGGCCGCTCTTTCTGCGCTTCCGCAAGGGAGGGAAGGGGGTGGCAACGGCGGCGGGGGTCTTCTTCGCGCTCGCCCCACTGCCGATGCTCGTCACCTTCGGCCTGTTCGTCGCCGTGGTGCTCGCCACCGGCTACGTGTCGCTCGGCAGCCTGCTCTCGGCCGTGGTGCTGCCGGCCTTTCTGCTCGTGACGCAGGGCTCCCGCGCGCCGCTGTTCGTGGTGAGCGTGATCATCGCCAGCTTCGTGTTCTGGACGCATCGCGCCAACATCGGGCGGCTCCGGCGGGGCGAGGAGCATCGTTTCGGCAAGCGGAGCCGGTCGTGAGGGGCCGCGCCTGATGCGTTGCAGCGTCATCGGCGCCGGCGCCTGGGGGACCGCGCTCGCCGACGTGCTGGCCCGCAACGGCCACCATGTCGCGCTCTGGGCGTACGAGCCGGACGTGGTGGAGGCGGTGAACACCCGCCACGAGAACGCCCGCTTCCTTCCCGGGGCGCACCTGCACGAGAGCCTCCGCGCCACGTCGAGCTTCGCCGACGCGCTCGGCGACGCGACCCTCGTGTGCATGGCCACGCCGTCGCAGCATCTGCGCGCGATCACCGGGCAGGCCGCGCCGCACCTCCACGCCGCGGCGACGGTGTGCGTCGCGTCGAAGGGCATCGAGCGCGACACGCTGGCGCTGATGAGCGACGTCGTCGAGTCGGAGGCGCACGGCCGGCCGGTCGTCGCGCTGTCGGGGCCGAGCTTCGCCGCCGAAGTCGCAGCGCGCCAGCCGACGGCCATCGTCGCCGCCTCGGACGACCTCGTGGCGGCGGAGCTGGCGCAGGAAGCGTTCAGCAACGGAAACCTGCGGATCTACACCCACGACGACGTGATCGGGGTGGAGCTCGGCGGATCGCTCAAGAACGTCATGGCCGTGGCGACCGGCATCTGCGAAGGGGCAGGGTTCGGCTTCAACTCGCGCGCCGCGCTCATCACCCGCGGCCTCGCGGAGATGACGCGGCTCGGCGCCGCGATCGGCGCCAAACCGGCGACCTTTGCGGGGCTCGCCGGCATCGGCGATCTGGTGCTCACCTGCACCGGCTCGCTCAGCCGCAACCGCGCGGTCGGCATCGCCGTGGGGAAGGGCGCGAGCCTCGAGGCCGCGCTCGCCGGCAAGGAGACGGTGGCCGAAGGGGTGGGCACGACGCGGAGCGCTCTCGCGCTGGCGGAGCGCGAGGGGGTGGAGATGCCGATCGTGTCGATGGTGTACCGCGTCCTGTTCGACGGGCTGGCGGCCCACCGCGGGGTGACGGAGCTGATGGGGCGCGAGCTGCGCGCGGAGCAGGACGCATGAGCGCCGTCGAGCCGGTTCAGGAGTTCTTCAGCATCGGCGAGGTGTGCGAGCTCACCGACCTCAAGCCGCACGTGCTGCGCTACTGGGAGAGCCAGTTCCGCTTCCTGAATCCGGCCAAGAACCGGTCGGGCAATCGCGTCTACCAGCGCCGGGAGGTGGAGCTCATCCTCCTCGTGAAGCACCTGCTGTACACCGAGAAGTACACCATCGAGGGAGCGCGCCAGAAAGTGGACGAGCAGCGGAAGGGGGGCGAGCTGCGGACAGTGGCTCGCGCGGCGCTCACGCTCCAGACGCTCGAGGCGCTGGAGAGCGACCTCAAGGAAGTGCTGCACGCGCTGGCGCCCGACGAGCGAAAGGAGAGCCGCTAGGATGCGCTTCCTCGTCACGAACGACGACGGCATCCTCGCCCACGGCATCGAGTGCCTGATCGAGGCGGCCGAGCCGCTTGGTGACGTGCACGTCGTGGCGCCGGATCGGGAGCAGAGCGCGACCAGCCACTCGCTGACGCTGCATCATCCGCTGCGCCCCGTGCGGCGCGCCGAGCGCCGCTGGCAGGTGGACGGCACGCCGACCGACTGCGTGATGCTCGCCGTCGAAGCGCTGATGCCCGAGCGGCCCGACTTCGTGCTGAGCGGCATCAACCATGGGCAGAACATGGGCGAGGACGTGCTGTATTCCGGTACCGTCGCCGCGGCGATGGAAGGGCTGGCGCTCGGCATCCCCTCCATCGCGTTCTCCTTCGCCGGCGGCGATCTGCGCGCGGACCTCACGCACCTCAGGCAGCAGGTGCAGATCCTCACCGAGCTGCTCGCCCACCTCACGACGCTCCCCGCCTTCCCGGCGAACACGCTGCTCAACGTGAACCTCCCTCCGGTGCCGGCGGACGGCGTGCGCGGCGCGCGGCTCACGCGATTGGGGAGCCGGGTGTATTCCGGATCGCTCAAGCCGATGCGCGATCCGTGGGATCGTGACATCTTCTGGATCGGCGGCGGCTCCATCACGTGGAAAGGCGAGGACAACTCCGACTTCCGCGCGATCCAGGACGGGTTCATCTCGATCACGCCCCTTCATCTCGACCTCACCAACTACAGCATGCTCGACTCGGCGGGGAGCTGGTGGCGGGAGCCGTAGACGGCGCGATGCGCGGCGCACGCCGTCGCCTGGTGGAGACGCTGCGCGAGAAGGGGATCCGCGACCTCGCCGTGCTGCGCGCCTTCGACCTCACGCGCCGCCACGAGTTCGTGCCGACGGGGGTTCGCCACCGTGCGTACGAGGATGCGCCCCTCCCGATCGGCAGCGGCCAGACGATCTCGCAGCCGTCGATCCATGCGCGCTATCTGGAGCTGCTCCAGCTCAAGGGGACGGAGCGGGTGCTGGAGATCGGCACGGGGTCGGGCTATCAGACGGTGCTGCTCTCCCATCTCGTCGCCCAGATCTTCACGATCGAGCGGATCCCGGCGCTGTATACGATGGCCCGCGAGGCGATCGCCCGGGCCGGGGCGAAGAACGTGTCGATGCTGCTCGGCGACGGGACGGTCGGCTGGCGGGAGTACGCGCCGTACGACGCGATCCTCGTCAGCGCCGGCGGGCCGTCGGTGCCGCAGCCGCTCGTGGAGCAGCTCGCCGAAGGCGGCCGCATGCTGGTGCCGGTGGGGCCGATGGAGGAGCAGACGCTGAAGCTGGTGACGCGTCATGGCGCGACCGTGGAGACGCGGGACGTCGCGCCCGTGCGATTCGTGCCGCTGTATGGCTCACACGGATGGGAGCAGCAATAGGTGCACACGCTGCACGTCCGCATCAGCGGCCGGGTTCAGGGCGTGGGCTTTCGCTGGTTCGTCCGCGAGGAGGCACGCCGGCTTGGCGTGAGCGGCTGGGTGACCAACCTGCGGACGGGCGAGGTGGAGGTGCGCGCGGGTGGCGAGCAGTCGTCGCTCGAGCGGCTGCGTCGCGCGTTGCAGGTTGGGCCGGCGGGGGCGGCGGTCGAGCGCGTCGAGGACGTGTCGAGCGACGCGGCGGGGTCGCTGCCATATCCGTTCAGCATCCATCGGTGAGGCGGTGAGGCGGTGAGGCGGTGAGGCGGTGAGACGGTGAGACGGTGAGACGCTGAGACGGTGAGTCTGATATCCGGCTCGCCCACAGTCGCGCGCGTCGGCCGAGAGGGCTATCTTGGGGAGCGACGCCTCGCCCCTGTAGCT
>JABFYH010000206.1 GCA_013361335.1 Gemmatimonadaceae bacterium
TCCGTGCGCCCGGAGCGGGCCGCCGAGCTTTCGGCACTGCTGCGCGACGGCCGGATCGAGGCCGGCCCCTGGTACGTGCTCGCCGACGAGCTGATTCCGGGCGGCGAGGCGCTCGTGCGCAACCTCCTCGCCGGCCGCGGCGCCGTGCGGCGCCTGCGCGGCGAGCCGCCGCCGGTGCTGTATTGCCCTGACTCGTTCGGACATCCGGCGGCGCTGCCGGCGCTGGCGCGCGGCTTCGGCTTCCAGCTCGTCGTGCTCTGGCGTGGATACGGCGGCGCACGCTGGCCCGCGGCGGATACGGTCCGCTGGCGATCGCTCGGCGGCGACGACGTCCTCGTCCATCATCTTCCGCCCGACGGCTACGAGTTCGGCAGCTCGCTGCCATCGACGCCGCATGAGGCGGCCGCACGGTGGGCGCGCATCGCCGCCGTGCTCGACGAACGAGCCGTCACGGGCGTGACGCTGCTGCTCAACGGCGCCGATCACCACGCGCGGCAGCGTGAGCAGCGCGCGGCGATGCAGTCGCTCGCTGCCGCGGCGGCACCCGTGCGCGTCCGACCGATGAGCCTTCGTGCGGCGGCGGGCGAGCTGCTCGCCGTAGCTGGCCCCGCCGCGCTGCCGACCGTCGAGGGCGAGCTCCGCGATTCCTACGGCTACACCTGGACCCTCCAGGGCACGCTCAGCACCCGCGCCGCCCAGAAGCGGCGCGCGGCGCGGATCGAGCGACTGCTCGTGCGCGACGTCGAACCCTGGCTCGCACTCCTTCCGGGCGGAGGCGAGAGTCGCGCTCGCGCGCTGCTTCATGCGGCGTGGCGGACACTCCTGCTGGCACACCCGCACGACACCCTGTGCGGCACGTCGATCGATGCGGTAGCGGAAGCGATGGATGGCCGGCTCGCGTCGGCACGCGTCCAGTCCGAGGGTGTTCGCGACGACGCGCTGCTCGAGCGCATCGGTCACGATCGCGACGTCGCGCGGGCGACACCTGACGCGCAGTGGAGGCCGGTCGTCGTGCTGCGGAATCCGGCGGCGCGCTCGCGAGGCGGCGTGGCCGAGCTCACTCTGTCGGCGACGATCGCCCACGTCCCCGTGGGGCCGGGCTCGGGATCCAGGCAGGGGCAGCCACGCCGCACGCCGCCCTGGCGCGTGGACGGTATGCCACTCCAGATCCTCGCCCGCGGTGAACGCGTCGCGCTCACCGAGTCACCCCGCGCCTATCCGCGCGCCGACCGGGTCGCGACCGTGCGCGCGCTTGGTTGGGTGAGCGCGATCCCCGGCTACGGCGTTGCGACTCGCGCCCAGCGCGGCGGCGCGGCCGCCGGTCCGGCGACCCCGGTGCGCGCGGAGGGACGCACCCTCGACAACGGGATGCTCCGCGTCGAGGTGAGCGAGGCAGGGGGCGTGCGCATCGTGTCGCAGTCGACTGGCGAGGTGATCGATGACGCGATCGCCCTCGAGCAGACCCGCGACGTCGGCGACCTGTACACCCCCGCGCTTCGCGAGCCACTTCCGCCTCCGCGCCTGCTGCGGGTGCGCCTGACGCATCGCGGGCCGTTGCGCGGCGAGATCGCACTCGAGTACGAGCTTTCCACCACCGGGAGCAGAAAGGGGGGACGCTGTCGTGTCGCGCTCCAGCTCGACGCGGAGCTCCCCGCGCTGC
Source organism: Gemmatimonadaceae bacterium (assembly GCA_013361335.1). GTDB lineage: Bacteria > Gemmatimonadota > Gemmatimonadetes > Gemmatimonadales > Gemmatimonadaceae > AG11. The sequence goes on from JABFYH010000206.1 coordinate 1,661, forward strand.
GCATCGCGATCGACGGCACCAACCGCACGACCGATCACCGGCTTCGCGTGCGCGTCGCCACCGGGCTGATCTCGAGCGCCACGCTCGCCGACGCGGCATTCCATCCTGTTCCCAGGTCTGCGCTCGCCGTGCGGCCGGACGACGGCTTGATGGAGCAGGTCGTTCCGACCGCGCCCCTGCATCGCTGGGTCGCCCGCTTCTCGAGCGCAGCGGGAGCGACGCTGTACTCGGACGGCCTCGCCGAATACGAGAGCCTGGACGATGGGGCGATCGCGGTGACGCTGCTGCGCGCCGTCGGCCAGCTCTCGCGTGCCGACCTGCCCGAGCGGCCGGGCCACGCCGGCTGGCCGGCGGAGACTCCGGGTGCGCAGTCGATCGGCCCCTTCTCGGCGCGCCTCGCCCTCGCGCTGCACGGCGCGGATTCCCCGGAGCAGCGCGACGAGATCGAGCGCCTCGCCGACGACGTGCTGCTACCGATCACCGGCACGACGCTCCGATCCAACGTCGCCGATGCAGGCGAGCTGCGCGGCCTCGAGCTCCACGGTGCCGGTCTGGCCTTCAGCGCCGCCGCGCCGGCCCAGCGCGAGGGCTGGCTGATGCTGCGCTGCGTGAACCGCCGCGCCGAGCGGGTGCACGGGCGTTGGACGCTGGATCGACCGATCACCGAAGCGGTCGTCGCGCGCCTCGACGAAACACCGCTCGGCTCGACTGCGGTCGACGGCGCGTCGGTGTCGTTCGAGGCGGCGCCCTACGAGATCGTCACGCTGCTACTGCGGTAGCCGGCCGGCGAGCCGCTCGCCGGCGAGGCGATCCCGCCAGGCGTCGCCGAGCACGCTCACGGCGAGCACGGTGGCCACGAGGGCGAGACCAGGTGCGAGGGCCACCCACGGGGCGACGACGAGGAGGTCGCGTCCTCCGGCGATCATGTTCCCCCAGCTCGGCGCGGGCGGCTGGATGCCGAGCCCGAGGAACGAGAGCCCGCTTTCGAGCAGGATCGCGTTGCCGACGCCGAGCGTCGTCGCGACGAGCGCCGGCCCGATCGCATTCGGCAGGACGTGACGCACGAGAATCCGGCGAGGACGGGCACCGAGCGCCTCCGCGGCGGGCACGAACGGCCGCGCACGCACGGCGATCACCTCCGCGCGCACCAGCCGCGCGATCCCCATCCATCCGGTGAGCACGAGCACGACGACGATCGTCGTGACGCCCGGCTGCCAGAGCGCGACGCCGACGAGAAGGAGCACGAGGCGGGGCAGGGCGAGCAGAAAGTCGGCGGTTGCCATCACCGCGCGGTCGACGAACCCGCCACGCCAGCCCGCGAGCGCGCCGGCGATGGTGCCCGTGACGCCGGCGAGCATCGCCCCGGTAACCCCCACCAGCAGTGACAGGCGGCCCGCCAGCATCATGCGCACGAAGAGATCGCGGCCGAATCGGTCGGTGCCCAGCAGATGGAAGGCACCGCCGATGTCGCGGCCGAAGGGCGGGACCAGACGCCGCGCCAACACGTCCTCGATGCGCAGCGGATCGCGCGACGCGACCGCCGGCACGAGCAGCACCCCCACGACCAGCACGACGAGAGCGCCCAGCGCGAGGGCGCTCGCCGTCCATCGGGCGCGGTCGCCGGCATGCGCTCTCACGCGGCGATGCGCGGGTCTGCCCAGCCGAGCAGCGACTCGGCCGCGAGGTTCGCGACGATGACGACGGCGGCGTACGCGGCCGCGCAGCCGAGCACCACCGGATAGTCGCGGGCGACGATGGCGGTGACCATGAGCCGGCCCATCCCGGGCCATCCGAAGATCGTCTCGACGAAGACCGAGCCGGCGACCGTCCCCGGCAGCGCCAGCGCGAACAGCGTCAGGAGCGGGGCGCGCAGGTTCGCCGCGACATGACGAGCGAGCACGCGGCCTTCGGCGAGCCCCTTCGCGCGCGCGGTGCGCACCCAGTCGGCGTTCAGCACGTCCAGCGCGCTGGTGCGGACGTAGCGCGCGACACCGGCCGCGCCGATCGCGGCGAGCAGGCCGACCGGCAGCACCGAATGCCGCGCGAGGTCGAGCAGGCGATCGAGTCCCTCCAGATCCGCGCCCGGGGTCGCCATGCCCACGGCGGGGAGGCGCAGCCAGAGTGGAAGGCTGAGCGTCGATGCGAGATAGGTGAAGAAGGCGATCGCCCCCAGACCGAGCCAGTATGCCGGCGACGCGATCAGAACGACGGAAACTGTCGTCACGCCGAGATCCGCGAGGGAGCCGTGCCGCGCGGCCTGCCACAGTCCGGCCAGCGTACCCACGAGAAAGGACAGCAGGAGCGAGACCAGCCCGAGGCCGAGCGACACCGGAAGCGCATCGCCGATGACGCGCGCGACGGGACGCCCGTCGACGAAGCTGGTGCCGAGATCCGCGTGCAGCGTGCCGCGCAACCACCGTGCATATTGCACCGCCACCGGGCGGTCGAGTCCGAGCGCGACGCGAATGCGCGCTGCATCCTCGACGGTCGCGCCCGGCGGGACGAGAAAGGTCGCTGGGTCGCCCGGCGCGAGACGGAGGAGCGCGAACGTGAGCGAGAGGACGCACCAGTACAGCAGCGCCGTGCGCGCCGCGACGCGGAGTGCGCGAGTCAATGTCGGGAGCACGGCGTGATATCGCATCGGTGCCGGGTCGCGTCAACGGCGCTCCTCCTGTCGTTCGCGCTCGCTGGGTGCACCGCCTCGGCGCGTCCGGACGACGTGGTCGTGCTGGCGTCCGGCGCCGATCTGGAATCGGCGAATCCGCTCGTCACCACGCACCCGCTGTCGCGGCAGGTGCAGCGGTTCGTGCTCTTCGTCACGCTGATGCGGTACGACTCCGCGCTGACGCCGCAGCCGTACTACGCGCGCCGCTGGGCGTGGAGCGACAGCGGGCGGACGCTGACGCTCGCGCTTCTTCCCGGACTCCGGTGGCATGACGGCGCGCCCAGCACCGCCGCCGACGCGGCGTTCACCCTTCTCGCGGCGCGCGATCCGGCCACCGGATTTCCGCGCGGGTCGGAGCTCGCGTCGCTGGACACCGCGCTCGCCACGGACGACACGACGCTCGTGCTGCGATTCCGCGCGCCGCCCCCTGCGCTGCCGCCCCTCCTCGTCGAGCTGCCGATCGTGCCGCGGCACCTGCTGGACAACGGGCCGCGAAGCCGCATGCGCTCGCTGCCCTTCAACGACGTGCCGGTAGGCAATGGTCCCTTCCGATTCACCGGGCGCCGGCCGGGCGCTCGCTGGAGCTTCGCGCGCAACGACGCCTTCCCCGCGGCGCTCGGCGGACCGCCGAAGCTGCGCGGGGTGGTCGTCGCGGTCGTGGACGAGGCGACGACGAAGTTCGCGGGTCTGACGAGTGGAGAGCTCGACATGGCCGGGATCTCGCCGTCGATGGCGAAGCTCGCGAGCCAGGATCTCACGCTGCGCGTCGTCAGCTATCCGGTGCTCTTCGGGACGGCGCTGTTCTTCAACACGACGCGGCCGCCCTTCGACGACCCGCGCGTGCGCCGCGCCATCGCCCGCTCGATCGATCGGAGCCGCATCGTGGACGTCGCGCTGGCCGGGTTCGGCCGACCGTCGTCGAGCCCCGTGCCCCCGGAAAGCCCGCTGGCCTGGACACCGCCGGTGCAGCGCAACGTGGCCGAGGCGGACAGCCTGCTCGACGCCGCCGGGTGGTTTCGCGGCCCGCGCGGGGTGCGTAGCAAGGGCGGGCGCATCCTGGACGTCGAGCTGCTGTCCGTGGGAAGCGGGGACAACGTCGTCGAGCAGCTCGTCCAGGCGGACCTCATGGCTCGCGGCTTCGTGCTTCGGGTACGCCAGACGGAGATGGGGACCTTTCTCACGACGGCGCGAGGCACCGACAAGCGCTTCGACATGCTGCTTGCCGGCATCCCCGGGAACCTGTCCTTGTCGTACCTGAGCGCGATGTTCGCCTCGAGCCAGCGCGGCGGCACGCTCGACTATACCGGGTACCACGCGCCGGCCCTGGACGCGCTGCTCGCCACCGCGGCGAACGCGGCGGCCGGTGATTCCTCCCGCGCTGCATGGATGCGTGTCCAGCAGGCGCTCGACACTCTCGTGCCGGCGACCTGGCTCTATCACTCACGAGGCGTCCAGGGCATCTCGCAGCGATTGCACAACGTGACGATGGATCTGCGTGGGGAGCTGGTCACCGTGCACGACTGGACGCTCACCCCCCGCGCGACAGTCGGGCCGTGACGCTCCTCCTTCCGTCCGAAGCGCTCCGCGCCCGGCGCGACGTCGCGCGCGGATCGCTCGCGCCGCTCGCGCACGGATTGCTCGACGAGCTTCAGCCGCTGATCGACAGGCCGCCGGCGGTGCCGGCGGAGAAGGCGCTGCTGTCGCGCGCCGGCGGACGGTGCGCGATGGATGGCACCTTGCTCGAGTACGACCCTTTCGATCCGCGCCACCGCTGCCCTCGATGCGGACGAGAATACGCCGGCGAGGAGCACGACCGGTTCCGGCTGTACTGGCATCACCTCTTTCTCGCCGAGCGGACGCTGCACGCCGCGGTGCTCGGCAACCTGCTCGACGACCGGCGCTGTGACGCGCTCGCCGCGGCGCTGCTCGAGCAGTACGCCGATCGATACCTCGACTACCCGAACCGCGACAACGTCCTCGGTCCGTCCCGTCCCTTCTTCAGCACCTACCTCGAGTCGATCTGGCTGTTGCAGCTCGTGCTGGCGATCGACCTGCTGGAGAAATCGGAACATCCGGCATCGAGCCAGGCATCGCTCGGCATCCGAGTGCGCGAGCGGCTCGTCGCGCCGAGCGCGGAGCTGATCGCCTCGTTCGACGAAGGGATGTCGAACCGCCAGGTCTGGAACAACGCGGCGCTGGTCGCCGCCGGCCGTCTGCTCGGTCGGAGCGAGATGGTGCAGCGCGCGATCAGCGGTCCCTCGGGAATCGTCGCACACCTCGATCACGCCCTGCTGGCCGACGGCAGCTGGTACGAGGGAGAGAACTATCATCTGTTCGCGCATCGCGGGCTGTGGTACGGGGTCGGGCTGGCGGAGCAGGCTGGGTTTGTCTTCTCGAGGACGCTCGCCGCGCGTTTCATGGATGGCTTCGCCGCGCCCTTCCGCACCATCCTCCCCGACCTCACGTATCCCTCCCGGCGCGATTCGCAGTACGCGGTCAGCGTGCGGCAGCTCCGGTTCGCCGAGTCGTGCGAGCTGGGACTCGCGCGCGGGGACGATCGCCGCCTGGTCGGGATGCTCGCGCGGCTCTACGATCCGGCGGTGCCCCGCACCCGGACGGGGCGCGCCGCCACGTCGGCCGACGTCGAGCGCAATCTCCCGGCGACCGGTCTCTCGCGCGCGGACCTGTCGTGGCGCTCGCTGTTGTTCGCGCGGGAAACGCTGCCCGCGCTCGTCGCGGCGCCGTTGCGATCGGACCTGCTGCCGGCACAGGGGTTCGCGGTGCTGCGGCGTCGCGACGGCGACGTGTATGCCGCGCTCGACTTCGGCCACTCCGGTGGCGGACATGGGCATCCCGACCGCCTCAACGTGCTGCTGATGGATGGCGCGACACGCTGGTTCGACGACCCGGGCACCGGCTCCTACGTCGACCGGTCGCTGCACTGGTATCGGAGCACGCTCGCCCACACCGCGCCGCTGGTGGATGGCCGGTCGCAGCCGCGCGCGCACGGCTCGCTCCTCGCGTTCGACGAGCAACACGCAGCCGCATGGGTGAGCGCGTCGATCGAGTTGATGCCGGGGCTCCGCATCGGACGAACGGTCGTGCTGCTCGACGACTATCTGGTCGATCTCCTCGAGTGGGACGCCGACGTCGAGCACGAGATGGCGTTGCCGTTGCACGGGCTGGACCTCGTGGACGACGCCGGTCGTCCACTCCCGCGCACGGCGACGCCGATCGTGGGGGGGGCGGGGCTCGAGGACGGATTCTCCTTTCTCGCGCGCACCGCGCGGATCGAGACGCCGGCGACCAAGTTCGCGCTCGTCCGATCGGTGCAGGGTGCCGATGGCGACCCGACGGCGGAGCTGCGGGGGTGGGTTCGCGCCGAGCCGGAGCCCGCGTGGTGGAGTGCCGACGCGCCGGACGTCCCCACGCGCCCGGGGATGGCCCCCATGCTGCTCCCGCGGGTGTTCGGCCGGCGGGGCAGGCTGCTCGGCGTCTGGAGCTGGCGAGACGCCGTGGCCGACGTCGTCACCGAGGGACGGCTGCTCGAAACGGCGTCGCCGGCGCTGGAAGTTCGTCGGCGCGACGGACGGCGTGACCGGCACGCCGTCGTCGACGCCGGGTGGCGGATCGATCTCGAGCAGCCAGGAGGCGCGCGCGACCGGATCCTTCTGGAAGGGCTTCGCCGATCGCCGCAGACGCCGCCGCAGGACGACGTCGCGCCACCGCGGTCGTCGCGCCAGACTCCGCTCCCCGCCGCGTTCGTCCTTGGCGAGCCGCACTACCGGCGGTCGGAGGAGAGGTGGGCCGAGGCCGGCGCCCCGCACGCCGACCTCCGGATCGGCGTCGAGCCCGGCCCCGTGCTTCAGATCGAGCTGCTGGTCGAGCCGTCGTCGCGCCTGTTCGTCGTCGAGGGGACGCAGAACGTCCTCGACAACGAGCCCGCCGCGATCAACGGCGATGGCGTCCAGCTCTATCTGGCATGCGGCGAGATCGAGAGCGCGTGGCTCCTCGTGCCGCGCCGCGACAGCGATGACGTATGGATCACCCCGATCACCGGATGGGGCACCGGTCTGGAGGTGAACGCTCGGTGGCAGAGCACCCGCGCCGGTTACCGGCTCACCGCGCGGATCCCGCTCCCCGCCGGCTGCACGACGCCGGAGCTCGACCTCCTGGTCAACGAGACCGCGCCGGGCCGCGCACGGCGCCGCGGGCAGCTCGTGCTCTCCGGCGCGGAGGGGGAATTCGTCTATCTTCGTGGAGACCGCCACGATCGCCACCGGCTTCTCCGCTTCACGATCCCCGATGTCTGAGTCCCGTCTCTCGCAGGTCGTCGTCGTCCTTTACGAACCGCAGGACCCGGTGAACATCGCCGGCACGGTGCGCGCGATGAAGAACATGGGCGTGGCCACGCTGCGGCTGGTGCGCCCGGTGAAGTACGACCCCGTACGCCTCGAGGGGATCGCCCACGACACCTGGGAGATCATCAACGCGATCGAGAGCTATCCGGACTTCGACGCCGCTGTGGCCGACTGCGTGCGCCTCGTCGGGTTCACGGCGCGCCGGCGCCGCGCGAAGTGGGAGGTCCTCGATCCGAAGGCGGCCGCCGAGGATGCGCTGGGCTACGCCGAGCATGGGCGCGTGGGGTTCGTGTTCGGTCGTGAGGACAGCGGGCTGCCGAACGAGATCCTCGATCGCGTCCACGCCGCGGTCAACATTCCCACGACGGATCATGCCTCGCTCAACCTCGCGCAGGCGGTGCTGATCGCGCTGTACGAGCTCCACCTCGCCGCCGGCGACGCCACCCGCACGCTGCGCGGGCCGCGGAAGGAAGCTCCGCCGCCGACGACCGACCTGCTCGAGCGGTACTTCACCGAGCTGCACAACGCGCTCGATGCCATCCAGTTCTTCAAGACGCGCTTCCCCGAGCACATCATGCGGTCGCTGCGTGCGATCACCTTTCGCGCTGCCCCCGACGACCGGGAGCTGTCGCTGCTGCGGGCGATGGCGCTCGAGATCGTCCGCTTTCTCGAACGCACGGGACGGGTCGAGCGGACGCTGTCCGACGACGTGTCGCCGCGACCGCCGCGCCACATCACCGGGCGCGATACCAGCGGACGTCAGGAGGATTGACGTGCGGCATCTCCCGGGCGCTTTTTGAGCCATGGCATTCAACCGATTCTTCGGCGGCCGGAAGTCCGCACCTCTCCCGCCCCCGGACGAGCTCGACGCGCTCGACGATCGCGAGGCGCCGTCCGATGAGGGCGAGGCGGAGGAGGCACCCGAGGAGGCGCCGGAGCGGAGCTGGCGCGAGCGCGCGGAAGCCGTGCTCCCGACCGGTGCCTCGACGGGGAGCAAGCGCGCCGAGGCGCTGTATGGTGACGCGGAGGCCGACGGTCCGACGCATTTCATCGATGCGGCCGGCTGTCGCGTCACCGCCGTCGACGGGGAGCGCTACCTCGACTGCACGATGGCCCTCGGCGCCGTCGCGCTGGGCTACGCCGAGCCGCGCGTGACGCGCGCCGTGATCGACGCCGCGTCGCAGGGCAACGTGGCCGCGCTCTCGAGCTGGCGCGAGGTGGAGCTGGCGGAGCGCCTGTGCACGCTCATCCCGTGCGCCGAACGGGTGCAGCTGCTCAAGACGGGCGCGGAGGCGACGTCGGCCGCGGTGCGCCTGGCGCGAACGTACACGGGGCGGACGCACGTCGTGGCGTCCGGCTACTTCGGCTGGCATGACTGGAGCAGCGACGCGGCCGGCGTTCCGGCGGGGACGAAGCGCGACGTCACCCGCGTCGCCTTCGACGACGTCGCGGCGCTGGAGCGAGCCGTCACCGCCGCGGGCACCGACCTCGCGGCGATCGTGCTCGAGCCGATCGTCGAGCGCCTCCCTTCGACGGAGTGGCTCGCGCGGGCACGCGCTCTCTGCGATGCCGCCGGCGCCGCGCTCGTGTTCGACGAGGTCAAGACAGGCTTTCGTCTGGCGCGCGGCGGCTATCAGGAAGTCTGCGGCGTGACGCCGGATCTGGCGTCGTTCGGGAAGGCGATGGCCAACGGGTACCCCCTCGCCGCAGTCAGCGGTCTAGCCCCGCTGATGGAGTCAGCCCGGAACACATGGATCTCGTCCACGCTGGCCAGCGAGTCCACGGCGCTCGCCGCGGCGCTCGCGGTGCTGGACTGGCACGAGGAGGCCGACATTCCGGCCACGCTCGCCGAGACGGGGCGCGAGATGCGCGCGGCGGTCGATCGCGCGATCGACGCCAGCGGGGTCGCCGGCGTGCAGACTCTCGGCGTCGACCAGATGTGGCTGATGCAGTGGGACGACCCTCGGCGCGAGTCGGCGTTCCTGCGTCATGCCGTGCGCGAAGGCGTGCTGTTCAAGCGCGGCGCCTACAACTTCGCCGCGGTCGCGCACGACGAGGACGCGCTGCGCGAGATCGAGGCGGCGGCGAGCGCGGCGCTCGTCGCGCTGGCCGAGGACGAGGCGTGACCTCCCCCATCCCGCTCGGCGGGGCCGGACCACTGATCGACGCCCACGCCCACTTCTACCACGCGGCTGCCGGTCGCGCCGACTGGGAGCGCGTGAACGCCGCGCGCCTGCGCGCCGGCGACGCCATCGGCGTGACCTATCACGTCGCGAGCGTCCTGGGCAGCTACGGCCACACGTCGCCCACGTATTTTCCCTCGCCGACCGACGCCTCCCGCGGCAACGATGCGATGGCCGAGCTCGCGGCCGGCGACGAGGCGCGGATTCGCTGGTACGTGACGGTGAACCCCAATCACACCGCGCACGCGCTGCACGAGATCGAGCGCGGCGTGCAGCGCGGAGCGATCGGCATCAAGCTGCTGGCCAGCCGTCGTGCGGACGATCCGCTGCTCGATCCGGTGTGCGAGCTCGCGGCGGAGAAGGGGCTGCCGATTCTCCATCACATCTGGCAGCACCGCACGCGCGAATGGCCGAACCAGGAGATCTCCGACGGTGGAGACCTCGCGCGTCTCGCCGAGCGGCATCCGCGCGCGTGGTTCGTCCTGGCGCATCTGGGCGGGGGCGGCGATTGGGCGCACACGCTTCCCGCGGTGCGGGACACGCCGAACGTCTTTCCCGACCTCTCCGGCAGCGGAGTGGATCGCGGCATGCTCGACGCCGCTCTCGACGCCCTCGGTGCGCGGCGACTGCTGTGGGCGTGCGACCTGACCATGGAGACGGCGCTCGCCAAGCTGCGCGCGCTGGAGGTCATCGGGCTGAGCGCCGACGACCTGGCGGACGTTCGCTGGCGCAACGCGGCGCGACTGTTCGGGGCCGGCGCCTTCCCGCGGTGCACCGTGCAGGCGCTGGCGGGCGCGGCCGACGTCGCCGCCGCGGGCGTCGCGGAGAGTGCGGCGACGAGCCCCATATGATCGACTGCGCGGCGTTCATCGGGCCCTATCCCTTCCGACATCTGCCACACCCCGATCCCGACGTGCTGGTGCGGGTGTTGGCGCGAGAGGGGCTGAGTGGCGCATGGGTGGGCTACCTGCCATCGGCGTGGCATCGCGATCCTGCGCCCGGCAACGCCGCGCTGTTCGCCGCGCTCGCGCCCCATCGCGGTGTGCTCGAGCCTGCACCCGTGGTGCGTCCGGATTGGCCACAGTGGGAGCGCACGCTCCACGCGCTCGCGGAGCAGGGGGCGGCGTGCATTCGCGTGTACCCCATGCAGTGGGGCCTCGCGCCGACCGATGCGAAGCTGCGGGCGCTCGCGCTCGCATGCGCCGAGGTCGGGCTGCCGCTCGTGCTCACGGTGCGGTTCGAGGATCTGCGCCAGCGCCATGTGCTCGACGTCGCCGGGGACCTCACCGCCGCGCACGTGCGGGCGCTGGCGCGCGCGGGCGATGTCCGCCTCGTGGTGACCGGTGCGGGGCGCGAGCTGCTCGAGGAAGTGCACTGGGGGCTCACTCCCGACGAGCAGCGGCGCGTGCACTGGGACTTCGCCTGGGTCTGGGGTCCGCCGGAGGACCACCTCGCGCATCTGTTTCGCACGGTGGGTGCGGAGCGCTTCGTGTATGGGACGCACTGGCCGCTGCGTCTCACGCAGAACTCGCGGGCCAGTCTCGACCTGTTGCCGCCCGATCTTCACGCCCGCGGCATCACCGATGCACGGAGCCTCGCGCCCATAAGGAAAACGCCGACTTGACCGGCACGTGGGGCTCCGAGAGCTTCCGGTGCCGAAGTGGGATTCGCTTTCCGTGGTCAGGTGCCTATCATGCGCGGATTCGTGGCGTCGTCGGCTTGCGGCGAGGTCATCACCCGCGCAACTTGCTGCCCGGTTGGGCTTGTGAATTGATTCACAAAACCCCGATGCTCCGTTTTTCCCACACCCCACCGCGATGACGCAGCGAAGCAAGTGGACGGCGATCCCCGGGCTCCTCGCCCTGGCCATCGGCGCCGTCGTGCTGTCCGCCTACAGTGGTGCCTCCTCCTCGCAGGGCTTCGGCCCCGAACAACCCGTCCAGTTCCCTCATCCCCGCCACGCCGGCGCGGTGAAGGACGGCGGCCTCGGACTGAACTGCCTCTACTGCCACAACGCCGGCAACAAGTCGTTCGACGTCGGCATGCCCGCGGTGAACACCTGCATGGGCTGCCACACCTCGGTGCGCGGCTCCACCGACCGCGCCAGGACCGAGATCGGGAAGCTGGTCAGGTTCGCCGACGCGCGCCGGCCGGTCCCGTGGATCCGCATCCACAAGGTGCCGGAGTACGTCCACTTCCCCCACGTGCGCCACGTCAACGCGGGCGTCACCTGCCAGACCTGTCATGGCCAGGTGCAGAAGATGGATCGCGTCTACCAGTACTCGTCGCTCAACATGGGCTGGTGCGTGAACTGTCACGTCAACGGCTACGATCCCAAGGAAGGGCAGAAGGCCGCGGGCTACGACAACGTGCCGCCGGCCAACTATGCGGGGGGCGCGCCGTACGGGACGCCAGGCACCGTCGCCGGCATCGCGACCACCGGCGCGGGGATGACACCGCCCGGCATGGGTCTCCCGCGCGACACCGCGCGATCCACGTCCACCGCGACGCCGTCGGCCGAGCGTCGGCGCGCGCGGTACGACTGCGCGTCCTGCCACTACTAGTCCGCCCGAGGAACCTCTGCCCATGAGCAACGATTCGGGGTCCGCGGGCGTCAAGCGCCGCGACTTCCTCAAGGTGCTCGGCGCCGCCGGCGCGACCGCGAGCACGGTCGGCTGCACCTCCGAGAAGGTCGGCAAGCTGATTCCGTACCTCGTCCATCCCGACGAGACGGTCGCCGGCGTCTCCACCTACTACGCCACTACCTGCCGCGAGTGTGCGGCGAGCTGCGGTATCATCGCCGAGACGCGCGACGGCCGCACGACCAAGCTGGAAGGCAATCCGGAGCATCCGCTCAACCGCGGCGCCCTGTGCGCGCGCGGCCAGGCGGCGGTCCAGGGTTTGTACAATCCGGATCGCTTCCGCGGACCGATGGTCAAGCAGAACGGGGCGTGGCGCGCCGTCTCATGGGATGATGCGCTGACCCTGCTGAGTCAGAAGCTCGGGGAGGCACGCAGCCGCGGCGGCGCGGGCAACGCGATCTTCCTGAATCAGCACGAGACCGGAAGCTTCCCCGGCTTCCTCGACGCGTGGCTCGGCGGCTTCGGTATGCGGCCGCACCTGAGCGTGGATTTCGAGGCGGACGCGGCGGCCATCGAGGCCAACCGGCGCACTTACGGCGTCGCCTGGCCGCGGCTCTCCTTCGCCGACGCGAAGCTCATCGTCTCCTTCGGTGCGGACTTCCTCGAGACCTGGGGCATGTCCGTGCCGCAGCAGCTCGACTTCGCCGATGCGCGCGCCAAGGCGGAAGGGGCGCCGCGCTTCGTCTACATCGGGCCGAGGCGATCGCTGACCGGGCTCAATGCCGACCAGTGGATCGCATGCAAGCCCGGCACCGAGCTGGTGATCGCCAACGCGCTCCGCGGCTCGGGCTCCGTCGCCGACGCGGCGCGGCAGAGCGGCGTCGCCGAGGCCACGCTCGCACGGCTGCAGCAGGAGCTCGCCGCCGCGAAGCCGGCGCTCGTCCTCGCGGGTGCGCGCGGCGCCAACGCGCTCGACCTCGCGCTCGCCGTCGCCGCGCTGAATCAGACGGGGGGCGCGGTCGGCACGACGATCCGCCCCGCCGAGGGGAGCACGGCGTTCGAGGGCATCGCACGGTTCGGTGAAGTGGCCGACGCCGTCGAGCGGATGCGGGCCGGTCAGGTGCCGATCGCCTTCGTGCGCGGGGTCAATCCCGCCTACGTGCTCCCCGCATCCGCGAAGTTCGCCGACGCGTTCGCGAAGGTGCCGTTCAAGGTCAGCTTCTCACTCTATCCCGACGAGACGACCGAGCTCTGCGACCTCGTCCTGCCGGATCTGCATTCGCTGGAATCGTGGGGCGACGCCGAAGCGGGGCGAGGGACCGTCTCGCTGCAGCAGCCGGCGATGGATCCCGTGTTCGCCGGAACGCGCGCGACCGCGGACGTCCTCATCCAGCTTGCGCAGAAGGATCCGGCGAACGCCGCGCGCTATCCGGCGAAGGACTACCGCGGCTGGCTGATGGGACGCTTCCCCGGCGGCACGGCGGCGTTCACCGCCACGCTGCAGAAGGGGATCGGTGCGGGCGCCGTCGCTCCGCGCACCGCTGCCGCATCCGCGGCGCCGACTGCCCGCGCCGTGCCGGCGATCGATCAGACCTCCGGCGACTTCTACCTCGTCGCGTATCCCTCGCCGGTGCTCGGCGGCGACGGCCGCGGCGCGAACAAGCCGTGGCTGCAGGAGCTGCCGGATCCGGTGTCGAAGGTGCTGTGGAGCTCGTGGGTCGAGATCCACCCCGAGACGGCCAACCGCTTGGGCATCGAGCGCGGGGACATCGTCGAAGTCGCCACCGCGGCCGGCAAGGTGCGCGCGCCGGCGTATCTGTACCTGGGCATCCGCCCCGACACGCTCGGTGTCGCGCTCGGGCAGGGGCATGGCGCGGCCGCGAAGCTCGACGACTACGACGGCAAGCACAACGACAACGTGCCGACGCAGTGGGGCTACGGCCGCTATGCGCGGAACATCGGCGTGCGGGCGCAGGATCTGCTCGGCGTCGGCACCGACGGCGCGGGGGGCTTCGCCCTCGTGAGCACGAAGGCCACGCTCACGAAGACCGGCGACCACGACACGCTCGTCTCCACCGAAGGATCGGCGCGGCAGCACGGGCGCGGCATCGCGCAGGCGCTGCTCGTCACCGAGCTCGGAGCCACGCGCGAGGCGCCGGGCGCCGAGAACGCGAATGCGCTCGCGCCGCAGGGCTCGAAGAATCAGGAGAGCGGGAGCGGCGCGTCGCACGGCGAAGGGGCCGGCGGGAAGGGCGAGGGGAACCGCGGCGAGCATCACGAAGACATCCCCGGCGAGCCGCCGAACGAGTTCCGGCCGGGGCTCCGCTCCCCCGTCGCCGCCGACGCGCAGGGCGTGCTCGGCGCGCCGACGGCGGAGAACCACGGCAAGGACAAGGGGCTCTACGCCACGAACCACTGGGCGGGGATGGCCAATCGCCGCTGGGCGATGACGATCGACCTCGCCCGCTGCACCGGATGCTCGGCGTGCGTCACCGCGTGCTATGCCGAGAACAACATCCCGACCGTCGGCGCGCCGTGGCAGAACGCCACCGTGTTCGCGGTGGCGAAGCCCGGCTTCAACATCACGCGCGGTCGCGAGATGAACTGGCTGCGCCTCGAGCGCTACTTCGAGGGCGCCGACGACGGGAAGTTCACCGAGGACTTCGAGTCGCGGTTCGTGCCGATGCTCTGCCAGCATTGCGGCAACGCGCCCTGCGAGCCGGTCTGTCCCGTCTATGCCACGTATCACGCACCCGACGGCCTGAACGTCCAGGTCTACAACCGGTGCGTCGGCACGCGCTACTGCAGCAACAACTGCCCGTACAAGGTCCGCTACTTCAACTGGTTCGGCTACGGCGAGGAGGATCGCAAGCAGTACGCCTTCCCGGAGCCGCTGAACTGGCAGCTCAATCCGGACGTCACCGTGCGCACGAAGGGCGTCATGGAGAAGTGCACCTTCTGCGTGCAGCGCATCCGCGAAGCGGAGACGCGGGCCAAGAGCGAAGGGCGCACCCTCGTCGCCGACGAGTTCACGACGGCGTGCTCGCAGGCCTGTCCGTCGCGCGCCATCGTCTTCGGCGACGCCGCCGACCCGACCTGGACGGTGTCCAAGCAGGTCGAGGACCGCCGCGCGTACCACGTCTTCGAGGAGCTCAACACCTATACCGCGGTGGTCTACTTGAAGAAGGTCAACCATCCGGGTCCGGCGACGCCGGCCGGGGCGTAAGGGAGGCGCGACGATGGCTACCCTGGCGCACCCCCGGCGCGACGACGATCGCGAGCTGCGTTCCAACATCCCGACGGCGAGCAATCGTCTGCCGGGCATCCGCGACTACGAGCAGGTCGACCGCGACGTCATCGCGACGCTCCGCCCCTCGCTCGGCTGGTTCGCGGCGCTCGGCGTCGCGATCCTCTGCCTGATCATCGGCGCGGCGACCTGGACGTACCAGATCCATGAAGGGCTCGGCGCGGCGGGCTACCACCCGCCGGTGATGTGGGGCGTCTACATCGTCACGTTCGTGTTCTGGGTCGGTATCGGCCACGCAGGCACGCTGATCTCGGCCATTCTCTATCTCTTCCGCGCCGGCTTCCGCACCACGATCTACCGCGCGGCCGAGGCGATGACGGTGTTCGCCGTCATGACGGCGGGTCTCTTCCCGATCCTGCACCTCGGGCGGCCCTGGAAGTTCTTCTGGCTGATCCCGTATCCGAACTGGCGGCTCATCTGGCCGAACCCGAAGTCGCCGCTCGTGTGGGACGTGTTCGCGATCCTCACGTACCTCACCGTCTCCGCGACCTTCTTCTACGTCGGGCTCATCCCCGACATCGCGGTGCTGCGCGACCAGGAGACCAACCCGGTCCGCAAGCGCATGTTCTCGGTGCTCTCGCTCGGCTGGCGGAACTCGGATCGGGAATGGCGGCACTTCACCCGCGCCTACCTGTTCCTCGCCGCCTTCGCGACGCCGCTCGTGCTGTCGGTGCACTCCGTCGTGTCGTTCGACTTCGCGATGGCGCTCACCCCGGGCTGGCACGCGACGATCTTCCCCCCGTACTTCGTCGCCGGCGCCATCTTCTCCGGCATCGGGATGGTGTTCACCATCTGCATCCCGCTGCGGAAGTTCTTCAAGCTCGAGCACATCATCACGATCAACGACATCGACGCGGCGGCGAAGCTCTGTCTCTTCACGTCGATGGTCGTCGGGCTGGCCTACCTGACCGAGTTCCAGGTGGCGTGGATGTCCGGCAACGCGGTGGAGCAGGAATACTTCTGGAACCGCGTGTTCGGGCAGTGGTGGTGGGCCGCGTGGATCATGCTCATCTGCAACATGGTCCTCCCGCTCTCGCTCTTCTCGCAGAAGCTCCGCCGCAACACGACGTGGCTGTTCATCCTCTCGATCTTCATCAACCTCGGGATGTGGTTCGAGCGCTTCGTCATCGTCATCCCGTCGCTGTCGCACGAGTTCGAGCCGTGGCAGTGGGGCACCTACGCCCCCACCTGGGTGGACTACTCCATCCTCCTCGGCTCCTTCGGGTGGTTCTTCATGTGGTTCCTGCTGTTCATCCGCCAGCTGCCGGTGATGGCGATCTCCGAGGTCAAGGAGATCATCCCGCCCAAGCGGCGCGTCCACGAGGACCACTCGCACGATCTCGACGCCCTGGTCATCGATCCGGGTGCGACCATGGGAGACGACTGATGCAGGGCGTGCTCGCAGCCTTCGCCGAGATCGACTCCGCCGTGGAGGCGATCCAGGAGCTCCGGAAGAAGAGCTTCGGCGACATCACGGTCTTCACCCCGACGCCGCGCCACGAGTTCGAGGAGGTCATGGAGCATCCGCCCAGCAAGGTGCGGCGCTTCACCCTCGCCGGCGGTCTGCTCGGCGTGACCTTCGGCTACTGGATCGCGATCTGGATCTCCGACTACTGGCCCATCGTCGTCGGCGGCAAGCCGGTGGCGAGCTGGGTCCCGTACACGATCATCGGCTTCGAGCTGATGGTGCTCTTCGGCTCCCTGTCCACGGTGTTCGGGATGTTCGCGCTGTCGCGCATTCCGCGGCTCACGCTCACGGTGGGCTACGACCCGCGCTTCAGCCATGGCGACTACGGCGTGTGGGTGGTGGCCGGCCCCGACCGCGCGGCGGAAGCGACGGCGGTGCTCCAGCGCCACGGCGCGCTCGAGGTGCGAAATGAACGGTAAGGTCACCCGCGCCGGCCAACGGCTCGCGCTGCTCTCGGTCGTCGTCGTCCTCGGCGGCTGCTCCTGGTTCACCGACTTCAAGCAGCAGCCGAAGGTCGATCCGTGGGAGTCGCCGAGCGACACGATCCCGATGCGCGGCAACCCGCAGAACTCGGTCTCGGTGTATGGCAGCGCGGCGCCCGGCTATGCGGTCTCGCGCGTCGCGCTGCCGGGAACGATCGACTCCATGGCCGGGATTCCGAATCCCGTCCCGGCGGATGCGCGGTCGCTGCACAACGGCCGGATGTACTACCAGATCAACTGCGCCGTCTGCCACGGTGAGGCGGGGAAGGGCGACGGGCCGATCCTCGCCACCAAGGCGATCTTCCCGCCACCGCTCGTCGGCGCGTCCGCCGAGGGCCGGAGCGACGGCTACATCTGGGGGATCATCCGCAACGGGCGCGGCGGCATGCCGTCGTACAACCGGATCGAGGAGCTCGATCGCTGGGACGTGGTGAACTACGTCCGTGGTCTGCAGGGGCGGTATCAGGTGGTGACCGGACCGGTCGGCCTCCCCGGCGAGACCGGTGACAAGGTGCCGGGCTATTCGCAGATGGGCCCGACGCGGCCGTCGCCGTACTGGCACCGCGCCGGTGCGCAGGCGGGGCCGACGCGCGGCGGCGTACCGATGCCGGGTGAAGCGTCGAGCACGTCGCCATCGAGGACGCCGGCCGATTCGACGCGTGCACCCGCCGCCGCGGATACCGGTCGTGCGCGCCGGCCCGCCGCGGCGGCGCCCGCGCCGACCACCCCATCCACGACCACGTCCCACTCGGGAGGCGAGCGGTGAGTCTGCATCCTGTTGCCGGCCCGACGCGCGAGGAGCTGCTCGCGATCTACGACAAGCCCGTGCCGAAGGTGCTCGGCACGGCCAGCGCCGCGCTCGCGATCATCGGCGCGCTGGTGTTTCTCATCGGGCTGTTCGTCGCGCCCGACCGCGCGTGGCGCGCGTACCACTTCAACTGGCTGTTCTTCGCCTCGCTCTCCTCGGCAGGGGTGATGTTCGTCGCCGTGCAACGCATCACGACGGCGCGCTGGTCGCGGCCGATCATCCGGTTGATGGAGGGCTACGTCGCCTTCCTGCCGGTCGCGCTGCTGCTGCTCGTCGTCGGCATGCTGCTCGGCAAGGGGCACATCTTCCCGTGGGCCTGGGAGGCGCCGCCAGTGCCCGAGAAGGTGACCTGGTACAACGCCGGCTACGTGACGACGCGCGATCTGCTGGCCTTCCTCATCATCACCGCGCTGTCGGTCTGGTTCATCTACACGTCGGTCCGGCTCGACGTCGGCCTGGTCCCCGAGGCCGGCGCGACGTGGGCGCGCGGGCTGCGCGCACGGATGCGCAACGGCTTCCGCGACGAGCGCCGCGAGCTCCACAGCACGCACTCGATCCAGGGCAAGCTGGCAGTCTTCCTCGCGCTGGTGTTCGGCTACGGCTGGTCGGTGCTCGCCTTCGACCTGTCGATGGGGCTGTCGCTGCACTTCCAGAGCACGTTGTATGGCTGGTGGTTCTTCATGGGCGGCTGGCTCTGCTCGCTCACCCTGTTCACCCTGCTCGTGCTGGCGTGGCGCCGCTACCTGCACGCGGACGCGGTGATCGGGGAGAACCACTTCCACGATCTCGGCAAGCTGTGCTTCGCCTTCACGGCGTTCTGGGGCTACCTCACCTTCGGCCAGTACCTGGTGATCTGGTACGGCAACATGGGTGAGGAGACGCATTGGCCGCGGCTGCGCCTGATCGAGCCGTACGTCGGCCTGTCGGTGGCGGCGATTCTGATGGTGTTCTTCGCGCCGTTCTTCGGTCTCCTCTCGCGCGCGGCGAAGGTGTTCCATCCCACGCTGGCGCTGTTCACGGCGATCAGCCTCGTGGGGATGTGGTTCGTGCGCTACCTCGAGGTTTATCCGTCGCTCTACGGCGTCGTGCCCGGCCTCCCCTTCGGCCTGTGGGAGATCGGCGTGACGCTGGGGTACGTGGGGCTGTGGGGGCTGTGCTACCTCGCCTTCATGAACGCCTTCCCGCGAGTCCGGGTGACGCTGATGACGTCGCCGTACCGGGACGAGGTCCAGGTGCCGGTGAACCCGGAGACGATGGAGCCGCTGCCGGCGCACGAGTGAGCCGTTGACCGTGAACGGAACGGTGAACCGTGAACCGTGACCGGTAACTGCGAAGGGCACACCGGACCGAGTCCGGTGTGCCCTTCACGCTTCCTGACGCCCTTATGGACCACGGTTCACGGTTCACGTGGCAGGTCGAGCATCGCGGTCAGCGTCTGGAGCGGTACGGCGCCCGTCTGGCGCTTGCTCTCGTTGCCGTTGCGGAAGACGATCGACGTCGGGATGCCGCGGATCTGGAAGCGCGACGCGACGCGCGGCGACGCGTCGGTGTCGAGCTTGGCGATCAGGGCGCGACCCACCGATCCGCGCGCCAGCGCCTCCACCGCCGGCGCCATCATCTTGCAGGGCCCACACCAATCGGCGTAGAAGTCCACCAGCACCGGCAGGTCGGTCCCGCCGAGCACGCGATCGAAGCTCTCGTCCGTCAGCAGCACCGGGTGGTCGAGGGCGATCGGGGTGCCGCAGGCACCGCACTTCGGCCCGTTCGCCGCCCGGGCCGCGTCGAGGCGGTTCCACTTGCCGCAGGCGGTGCAGGGCAGGGTGATCCGGCGGGTCGTGGTGTCGGCGGCGTTCGCGGTCGGCATGGTCGCTTCTCCCTCCGAGGAAGGCGGGTTAGTTTGCGTCGACTGCAAGTTCCGGGGCGTTAGCTCAGCTGGGAGAGCGCCTGCTTTGCAAGCAGGAGGTCATCGGTTCGATCCCGATACGCTCCACTCCGGTCCACCACCCGCTTTGGGACGACGCCGGCCCCCGCGCGGGCCGCCGTCCACTCCGGGCTCCGAATCCCGCACGACGCTCGCTCGTCTTACGAGCAGCGCATCAGCGCGCCCGACGCCGGACCGCGCCTCGCCTGAGCCGCTGGAACCGCTGCACCGCTGGGCGGCCCCGACTCACGACCTGGACGCATGGACCTACCCGTCACCCGGACCGCTCCGCCGCGCGAGGATCGCCCGCCCGCCTGGGACCTGCGCGTCGCCCTCGGCCTCTTCGTCGGCTGGATCCTGCTCGGCCGCACCGGGCCGTTCCTCGAGCTCGTCCCCGGCGTTCGCGCGTGGTATCCGCCGGCCGCCCTGGTCGCCGCCGCCTGCATCCTCTGGGGGGCCCGCGCGCTCGTACCGATCGTGGCCGCGGCGAGCTTGCTCGCCGTCCTGACCCCCACGGTGGACGACGCGCTCTGGCAGGTGCTCGTCTTCTCGGTGCTCCTCAAGGCGACCTACTGGGCCGCCTCGCGGGTGCTGGAGGCCGGCGGCTTCGACTGCGACTTCTCGACTCCGTACGACGTCGCCCGCTTCGGCTTCACCTATCTCGCCACCGCCGGCGTCGCCGCGCTCCTCAACACGCTGGGGATGCGCGGCGCCACCGGTACCCTCCTTCCCGACGGCCTCGTGCTGCTGCGCGGCTTCTGGATCGGCGACCTCGTCGCCGTCATCGCGCTGGCGCCGGCGCTGATCGTCACCGTCACGTGGATGGCCAACGTCGACGGGTCCGCGCTCCGCGCCGCCGCCGCGCGCCTGCGCAGGACATGGTCGCCGTCGGCCTGGCTCCAGCTGGCGAGCGTGCCCATTGCGCTCGTCGCCGCCGCGTCGCTCGCGCCGAGCGTGGGCTTCTTCTCCTTCGCGCTCTGCTTCCTGCCCCTCGGCTGGATCGCGCTCTCGCGCGGCGCGCGCGTCGCGGCGCTCGCCAACGTCGTCTTCAGCGTGGGGACGGTGTCGCTCGTGCACGGCAGCCTCGGCGTCGCCACCAAGAGCCTCGAGATCCAGGCGTTCGTCGCCATGCTCGCCATCACGGGGCTGCTGGTCGGCAGCGTCGCCGACGAGCGCGAGCGCGCCTTCGCGCTCCTCGGCCGGAGCGAGGAGCGGTACCGGCGCCTCGTGGAGCTGCTCCCCGACCCCCTCGTGGTGCACGTCGATGGACGCGTCCTCTTCGCCAACACCGCCGCCGCGACGGTGCTCGGCTGCCCGGACGGAGCGGAGCTCGTTGGGGTCTCGCTGGCGGACCTGGCGACCCCACGCTCGCGGCGGGCGATCGAGGATCGGGTGCGCGAGCTCCACGCGGGGCGGTCGGTCGAGCTGACCCATCACACCATGCAGCGCGTCGACGGCAAGGGCACGGTCGACCTGGAGTCGGTGTCGATCCCCTTCGAGTACCAGGGCGCGAACGCGGCGCTCACGGTCGCCCGCGACGTCAGCGCGCGGGTGCAGCTCGAGGAGCAGCTGCGCCACGCCCAGCGCATGGAAGCGGTGGGCCGCCTCGCCGGCGGCGTAGCGCACGACTTCAACAACCTGCTCACGGTCATCGTCAGCTACAGCGAGCTGATTCAGGCTCAGGCGGCGAACGATCCCG
The DNA here is from genome assembly GCA_013361335.1 of Gemmatimonadaceae bacterium. Lineage (GTDB taxonomy): Bacteria > Gemmatimonadota > Gemmatimonadetes > Gemmatimonadales > Gemmatimonadaceae > AG11. Next base: position 23,137 of record JABFYH010000206.1, read on the forward strand.
TCCTCGCGGCCGACGTGGGCGAGATCCGCAACGCCGCCGACCGCGCCGCCGCGCTCACCCGCCAGCTTCTCTCGTTCAGCCGCCGTCAGGTGCTGCAGCCGGCGCCGCTCGACGTGAACGCGGTGGTGAGCGGCGCCGAAGGGCTGCTGCGCCGGCTCATCGGCCCGGAGATCGAGATCGTGTCCAGGCTCGACCCCGCCGCCGGGATGGTGAACGCCGACCGCGGCCAGCTCGAGCAGGTGATCATGAACCTCGTCGTGAACGCGCGCGACGCCATGCCCGACGGCGGCGTGCTCACCGTGGAAACGGCGCTCGTGCCCGCCACCGATGCGCCGGAGCCCGCACGTGCCGCCTCCACCGCCGAACAGTTCGCGACGATCATCGTCCGCGACACCGGGAAGGGGATGGACGCCGACACGATGCGCCGCATCTTCGACCCCTTCTTCACGACGAAGGAGATCGGCCGCGGCACCGGTCTCGGCCTGGCGACGGTGCACGGGATCATCGAGCAGTCGGGGGGCGCCGTGTCGGTGAAGAGCGAGCCCGGCTACGGCAGCGAGTTTCGCATCCTGCTCCCCGCGATCCCCGGTGCGGTCCAGCCAGTCCAGCCGTCGGCCGAGCCGACGAGCTACGTCGCGCGTGGGAGTGGCCGGGTGCTCCTCGTGGAGGACGACCCCGCGGTGCGCGAAGGGGTGCGGCGGATGCTCGGCGCCTCGGGCTACGAGGTCGTGGAAGCGGCCGACGGGGCGGCGGCGTTGGCCACGCTGGCGTCGGAGGCGGACGCGATCGAGGTCCTCCTCTCCGACGTTGCGATGCCCGCGCTCGACGGGCGCCAGCTCTCGCGCGAGGTGCGTGCACGCTGGCCACAGCTGCCGATCGTCCTCATGTCCGGCTTCGCCGATCCCGACGCCGTCGAGCGCGACGTTCCCGGCGTCACCGTCCTCCAGAAACCGCTCGAGGTGGCGACGCTGGTCGCCGCCGTGCAGGGCGCGGCCCGACGCGCCTAGC
>JABFYH010000226.1 GCA_013361335.1 Gemmatimonadaceae bacterium
CAGTATGAGCCCAGCTTCGGGGAATGACGTGATGCGTCGCTCGTTCGCCGCTGGCCTCGGCGGCCTCGCGATGCTGGCCGCCTGCGAGCGCGGCGGCCCTGATGCGAGCACGAAGGCCGCCACGGCCGGCACCACCGTCGCCGGCACGCGCATCGCCGCGCCGCGCACCGGTGCCGCGGGCGAGTGGCCGATGCCCGCGGCCGACTACGCGAACTCCCGCTTCAGCGACCTCGATCAGATCACCGCCGCGAACGCGAAGAATCTGCACGCAGCATGGACCTTCTCCACCGGCGTCCTGCGCGGCCACGAGGGCTCGCCGCTCGTCGTGCAGAACACGATGTACGTCGTGACGCCGTACCCGAACGTGTCCTACGCGCTCGACCTCACCCAGGAAGGGCAGCCGCTCAAGTGGAAGGCGCGGCCGGTGAATGCGCAGGCGGCCGTGGGCCTCGCGTGCTGCGACGTCGTCAACCGCGGCGCGGCGTTCGCCGACGGGAGGATCTACTACAACCTGCTCGACGGACATACCGTCGCCCTCGACGCGGCGAGCGGCACGCTGCTCTGGCAGACGCAGATGGGCAACCTGGGGCGCGGCGAGACGATGACCATGGCCCCCATCGTCGTGAAGGGGAAGGTCATCGTCGGCTCCAGCGGGGGCGAGATGGGGGTACGGGGCTGGATCGCCGCCCTCGACGCCGGCTCCGGCAAGGAGCTCTGGCGTGCCTACAACATCGGGCCCGACGCGGACATCAAGGTCGGCAAGCGCTTCAAGCCATTTTATGGACGCGCGGATACGTCGGCGAATCAGGGAGCGACGAGCTGGCCGGCGAACACCTGGCAGCAGGGCGGTGCGACGGTGTGGGGGTGGATCTCCTACGATCCCGCGCTCAACCTGATCTATCACGGCACATCCAACCCCGGGCCGTGGAATGGCGGCCAGCGTCCCGGCGACAACAAGTGGAGCGCCGCGATCATCGCGCGCGACGCCGACACCGGCGAGATGGTCTGGGCCTTCCAGCCGACGCCGCACGACGTGTGGGACTACGACGCGGTGAACGAGAACATTCTCGTCGACCTGCCGATTGGCGGCCGCACGCGCAAGGCGCTCGTGCACTTCGACCGCAACGGCTTCGCCTACACGATGGATCGCGCCACCGGCGAGGTCATCCTCGCCAAACCGTACGTGCCGATGAACTGGTCCACCGGCGTCGACCTCGCCACCGGACGTCCGCGGGTGGTCGCCGAGAAGACCCCGGAGCAGGGGAAGAAGGTGTCGTTCATCTGCCCGAGCCTCGAGGGAGGAAAGAACCAGCAGCCGGCCGCCTTCTCCCCGGCGACGGGATTGTTCTACGTGCCGACGAACAACCTCTGCATGGACTTCGAGGCGCGCCAGGTCGCGTACATCCCCGGTACGCCGTACATCGGCGGCAGCGCACCGGAGGTGGCGGGGCCGGGCGGCTATCGCGGCGAGTTCATCGCCTGGGATGCGACGACGGGGCGCAAGGTGTGGGGGATCAAGGAGCCGTACCCCGTCTGGGGCGGCGCGCTGGCGACGAAGGGCGACGTCGTCTTCTACGGCACCCTGGACGGGTGGTTCAAGGCGGCCAACGCACGCACCGGCGAGGTGCTCTGGAAGTTCAAGGTCGGCTCCGGCGTGGTGGGGAATCCCATGACGTATCTGGGCCCGGACGGCAAGCAGTACGTCGCCGTGTACTCCGGTGTCGGCGGCGACATGGGTCTCCTCATCGCCGGCGACGTCGCGGCGAATCTCCCCTTCGACGTCCGCGAGCGCGGCTCGACGCTGCCCGACATCGCCCGGTGGACCAGCTGGGGCGGGATGCTGTTCGTGTTCGCGCTGTGAGCGACGGCATCGGGCTGGCGCGTCCCGTGCACGGAGAGCGTCGGACACCGGGAGGTGCGAGATGAGACGAAGCAGCGGCATTTCCACCAGCGGAGCCGTCGCCGTCGTGGCGCTGGTCGGCGTGGCCAGCATCCTCGCGCAGGCGAGCGCGCCCGTCGCACCCGTGCAGGCGACCGCGGGCGCGCCCTCCGCGCAGGCCTCCGCTCAGCCCGCCCCGCCGGCAGGCCAGGACCTCGCGGGCCGCTTCGTGTCGCACACCGAGCACGTGCAGCCCGGCATGGTCACGCCGCCCGCCGGCCTCGTGCTCCGCAACCCGCACGAGGGCGATCCCGCCGCCATCGCGACCGGCGCGAAGCTCTTCATCGCGTACAACTGCCTGGACTGCCATGGTGCCGACGGCAGCGGCGCGATGGGCCCCAGCCTCGCCGACGGCCGCTGGCACTTCGGCGGCGCCCCGGCCGAGGTCTTCGAGTCCATCTATCAGGGCCGGCCGGAAGGAATGCCGGCGTGGGGCAGCCTGATCTCGCCGGATCAGATCTGGATGCTGGTGAGCTACGTCCGGTCCCTGGAAGCCAATAAGAACGTCACGACGGAAAACTTCACCGGACGCACTGTCGAACGGACAGGCCATTGAGCGGGGCGGGCGGGCGCGGTCTGCGCGCGGCGCCCTATGAGCACGCCGCGCTACCGCGCGCCCGCGCGCCCGGCCCTAGAAGCGCCACTCCCGGATGACGAAGGCTCCGAACTGTCCCGTGCCGCTCGCCCGCTGCCCCTGCAGCGTCGGCGGATCGAGGATGTACCGCGGGCTGTAACCCGTCTCGAAGCGATAGCCCTTCGACGTCCGGTGCGTCAGCGTCAGGCCCGGCGGCACGCAGTTGCTCCCGGCCTCGCTGCTGTTGCGGTTCGCGGCGCAGGTGAAGGCGCCCGGCGAGACGATGCCCGTCACGAAGGTGCGCGGATTCACGTAGCGGCCCACCTCGAGCTCCGTCCCCGTGATGAACTGCTGCAGCCCGCTCTGCCCCGTGTTCACCGGGACGTCGCCCGGCGTGATGTTGAACACGTCCACGCCGAGCGATCGGGCCGCGTCGCCCTCGAGCTGATTGAGCGTCTCGCCGAGCGCCACCCCTGCCAGCCGGGCGCCCGCCACGTTGATGAGGTTTCCCCCCTGCGACGCCGACAGCGACGTCTGATTGAACTGCAGCAGCGAGTTGCTGCTCTCCCCGAAGGCGAGATAGCTCAACAGGTCGCTCTGCGAGAGCGGCGGCTGCGCGTCGCTCTCGAGCGAGATGCGCGGCTGTGACAGCGTGCCGCCGATCAACACGCGAATGTTCGTGTTCCCCGTCGGCTGCTTGACCTGGTACTCCGCCGTGATCTGCAGCGTCGGGTTCAGCTCCGGCGAGCCGATGAACAGCGCCGAGCCGCGCTTGATCTGGAAGCGCTTGCTCAGGAAGGTGTACTCGCCGCGGTCGGCGTCGATCGCCCCCGTGAGCGTCAGCGCGTCGCCGGTCACGTTCACCCGCATCGGGCCATCCGTGTAGAGCTCGACGTTGGCGTCGCGCGAGCGCACCCACGTGTTGCGCTCCACGGCCAGATCCACCTCGACACGCAGGTTCTTGAACAACGAGGACTGCGCCGGGAAGATCTCGCGCTGCGACACCACCGCCGTGTCGATCACGTTGAACAGCGCCGGATCGCCGGCGCCCACCAGCTGCTTGCCGCTCGACGTCGGGATGTAGAACACCCCGTGCACGATGGTCACCTGCCCGCTCACGTACGGCTCCGTCATCGTGCCCGACAGTCGCAGCCCGGCGTTCGCGTACACCTCGCCACGCTCGTCGTTGAGTAGCTCGGCACCCGTGGCCGTGAGCGCCAGATCGAACGCGGGGGTCCGCCAGTTCCCGACGGCGACCGTCCCCGCGATCCGCACCGGCCCCGCCGCCAGTCCGGCGATCGAGTCGACGTATACCGTGTCCCCCGTCATCCGCACCGATCCATTCACGTGCGTGATCGTCGCTCCGGTCGCCGCCAGGGTGAACTGCGCGTCGCTCAAGGTGAGCCCGCCGTTCAGCACGGGGCGCTTGAGGGTCCCCCGAACCGTGACCTTCCCGATGGCCCGGCCATGCACCCCCACCACCGCGGTCGTGAACTGCGGGATCAGATCGATCGGCAGGCTGTCGGAGCCCAACGTCACGTTGATCGGCAGGTCGAGCAAGCGCGATCCGGTCACCCCGCTCAGCGCGAGGTCGATCGGGATCGTCCCGTTCACGGTCGCCAGCGTGCGCCCGGTCGAGTCGATCGCCGTGGCGTTGGTCGTCAGCTGCCGGTTCGCGTAGTCGAAGGTGCCATGCACCGCCGGCACCGGCGTGCCCCCGTAGGTCGCGTTCACCAGATCGAGCCGGCCGCGCACCTTCGGATCGGCCGCCGTTCCCTCCACGTGCGCCTCGACGCTCGCCAGCCCCGTGATCTGCAGATCGCTCTGGAGCAGCTCGGCGACGTTCTCGACCGCGAAGTTCTCCACCTGGAGATCGAAGTTCGCCCGCCCCTCCGTCGGCAACAGCCCGTTCGCGTAGATGCGCTGACCGGGCCCGCTCCTCAGCTCCAGGTTCACGACCTCCACGCCGCGACCGCCCCAGCGCACCGTGGCCGGATGCGTCGTGCGCCACGTCGTCGTGTCGAAGCGCAGCGTCACGTCCGCGAGCCGCAGCACGTTGCGCTGCTTGTCCAACGTGAAGTCGCCGCTCAGCGCGTAGTCACGCTGGTCGTTCTGCCGGATGCGCACCGAGACGGTGCCGTTCGGCTTGAGGTACGAGAGATCGCCCGCCAGGCTGTCGAAGGCGAAGCCGAATGCGCTGATCGTGTCCCCCGCGAGGGCGACGGACATCTTCGATTGCGCCGTGCGGGCATTCTCCCACGCATACGTCGCCGACAGGTGCCGTGCGGCGTTGCCGCGCACGATCAGCCCGGTGCCGTTGGCGGTGCCATGGAGCGAGAAGCGGTCGATCGACCCGGTGATGGTCCCGGCGGCGCGCAGCGATCCGGCGAGCACGTTCCGCGGGATCGCCCTCGGCGTGTCCACGGGGATGCGCACCGGCGCCGGCGGCAGTCCGCTGATCGCGCGCTGCACCTCCGTCGCACGGGCCGCCCGCGCCGAGTCGGCGCGCGCCACGCGCAGCAGCTCCGCGGCGAGGCGCGGCCGCGGCTGCACCACGCCCGTATCGGGCCCGAGTCCCGGCAGGAAGCGCGCGAACGTGCCCAGCGAGTCGACCGAGACCGCGTAGGTCAGCGCGCCCTGATGCGCGGCATCGAGCCCGAACTGGCCCGACAGCTCCGCCACCCCGCCCGACGCCTGCACCCGCGCCCGCTCGATGTTCGCGAGCCCGTTCGCCAGCCGCGCGCGGACGGTCAGCGAATCGACGCCAAGGGTGTCGACGGTCGACGGCCCGAAGTCGAACGCGAGGTCGGCCAGCATCGTCGCCGGCTTGAAGCCGCGCCCTCTCGCCGTGCCACCTCCCGTGAGCGCCGTCTGCGGCGCGCCGATCATCACGCGACTCAGGTCGAGCGCCGTCGCGTCGGCGACTACGTCGTAGCCCAGCTCCCGCGACTGGAAGTCGATCGTTCCGCGCAAGCCGAACACGCCGCCGCCGGGCAGCCTGAGTCGCGTGTCCATGCGCATCGCGTCGATCGGCCCATGTGCGTGCACCGGCCCCGTCGCCAGCCCCTTCAACGGCAGCGCGGGCGCGAACTTCGTGAGCTCCGCCAGCGCCACCGGCTGGGCCACGACGTCGAGGTCCAGCGTCGGCTGCCCCGTCGTGTGCACCGCGGCGCGCCCCACAGCGTGCGACCGGTTCGGTCCGTCCTGGTGCATGATGTCCAGGCCCGTCGCCACGAGCTGCGTGGCGCCGTTGCCATTGAGCGTCAGCGATCCGGACAGCGTGCCGCCGATCGGCAGCGTCGGGAAGAGGAGCTTCACGATGTCGATCTGCAGCGGCAGGAAGCGCAGCCGGAGGTCTCGCGCGCTCACGACGTACTTCGGCCCGTTGAAGCCGACGATGCCGCGCGCCTGCAGCCGGTTCGCGCCGCGCCCATACACCGCGAAGGTCACGTCCGCATCCGCGATGTCGAGCCGCCTCGGCGTGCCGTTGAACTTCGCGCGGCCGGACAACACGCCCTGCCGCGGCGACCTGAGCGACGGATCCAGCTCGGCGATCAGCTTCGTCGTCACCCCGGTGAAGCGAAGGTTCGCGTCGTGGAAGTAGGTCGTGTCGGCGATCGACACCCCGAGGTCGCCCTGCACGTGCGCGCCGCCGGTCCGCACGTCGGCCTCGCGGATCACGTAATCCTGCGTCGCGCCCTTCCACACCACTGAGAGCCCGAGATTCCCGCCTCCCTCCTTCGGGAATCGCTGGTAGAGCCACTTGAAATCGTCGAAGGCTGCGGGCGTGGCCCCGACCGCGAGACGCATGTCGCCGTTGTCGATGTTGTACGTGCCGTCGCCCTTGAGGTTGGACTTCGGCAGCCGCACCGCCGCGCCCTTCCACCAGAGCGAGTCGTCGTTGAACTCGAAGTTGCCGGCCAGCGCCTGCACCTGCGCCGCCGGCGGGCGGAAGGGATACGCCTGCATGCGCAGCCCCGACACCTGGAGAAACCGGTTCTTGAACGCGGGATCGGCGATCCGCACGAGCGGCAGCGTCGCATCCACCTTCGCGAGCTCGATCACCTTCTGATAGCCGCCCGGAACGGCGATGATCTTCAGCCGCGAGCCGTCGCTCAGCGCGTCCTTCACGACGCTGTCCCGCACCCGCGCCGAGAGCCCGGTGCGCGGCGACCAGGGCGAGCGCACCACGACGTCGCCGTCGACGACGGTGACGTTGGTGAAGCGCACCCAGGCGCCCCAGCCGGGCAGGGTGTCCACCGGCCCCGTAGGCTTCGTCTGCGGCCATAGCCGCCGGTAGTTCCAGTCCTGCCCGCCCGGCAGCTTCTCGATCACCACCTGCGGCCGATACAGCACCAGCCCGTCCAGGTAGATCTTCTTCGACAGGAAGCTGCGCAGCACGTAGCGCCCGGTGAGCGAATCGGCCTTGAGGAAGGGGCGGCCGGCGCTGTCCGTGATCGACACGTCCACGAAGGTCGCGCCGCTCAGCAGGTTGCCGTGGACGGCGCCGATCTTCACGATGCCGTGCGTCGATCCGCCGAGCAGGTCGAGCGCGAGACGACGCACGCGCTCGCGCCCGAAGTCGGTGTTCGTGAACATCCACACGGCGAGCACGGCGAGGAGCACGATCGCGCTCAGCACCACGAGCAGCCGGTAGATGCGCCGCATCGCCATCGTCAGTAGGCCTGGCCGATCGACAGGTGAAGCACGAGTCGGTTCAGCGCGTTGCGCCACGCCGACGTCTGCGACCCCGTTGCCGAGTAGCGCCGCGGAATGTCGAGCGGCACGAGCTCACGCTTCCCGTTCTTCACCAGCTCCGTCACCACGGCGAGCTGCTCGCTCTGGGACGTGTTGATGCCGAGATCGATCCGGATCGGACCGACCGGCGAGTAATACCGCACGCCGAAGCCGGGCGTGATCGCCGCCTTGCCATGCACCAGGTTCGCGAACGAGCTGAGGCCGCCGCCGAGCGGATCGAGCACCCGTTCCCCCACCGCCGCGCCGTCCACGAACACGGCGCCGCCGAGGCTGAAGAAGGGGAGGGGAAAGCGGTACTCCACGCTTCCTTCGAGGATCGACGTCCCACCGAGCGGGCGTGGGGTGAACTGCTGGTCGTTGATCTTCTTGGTGAAGGCGCCGCCCTCCGGCACGGAGTCCACGGCGCTGTTCGGATCGCAGAACCGGATCGCGTCGGAGAAGGCGTCGCACGGATTGCCGTTGGCGTCCACCGCATGGATGAGATACCCGTGCGGCAGCGTGAGGATGCGCGGGCCGAGCTGGTTCTCACCGAACCCGCGCACCGACTGCGAGCCGCCCGCATAGAACCGCTTGCGCGGATGCAGCACGCCGTCGGTGTTGCCCTGGCCGGGGCGGGCGAAGCCGATGCGCAGATGGGTCGCCAGCACGTTCCGTCGCCCACCCATGCGCGTGTAGAGCGCGCCGTCGGCCGACACGCGGCTGTATGCGTAGTCCGACACCGTCGCCTGCGACGCGTACTCCGCCTCCGCTCGCGCCCGATAGCCGCGGGTCGGGGCGAGCGGCTGGTCGGAGCGGTCGGACTGGAGGGTGAGCAGCACAGGCGACAACCGCTGGTGCAGGCTCAGCGCACTGATCGACGTCGAGTCACAGACGCCGAAGTTCACGCAGTAGTAGGGACTGCCCGCCTCGACCCGGGTGACCTCGAATCGGTAGGAGAGGCTCGCCGGTGCGCGCAGCCCGAGCTGCCGCGTGAACGTCACGTTGCCGCCATAGCCACGATCGATCACCACCGCCGGTACCGCCCGCCGCTGCGCGAAGGCGCCCAGCGAGAGGGAGTTCTTCGGCCGCTGGAGAAACGCAGGCTGCGTGAGCGTGAGGCTGGTCTGCCACGTCGGCTGCAGAAACGCATCCGCGTTACCGGTGATCGTCGTGTCCAGCGGGATCTTGCGGAAGATGCCCGCCCCGTTCATCGAGCTGGCGAAGAGATTGCCCAGCGTCCCCGACAGCTCCAGCCGCCGCGCGCCGCCGAGCAGGTTGTACGCGGTGTAGCGTGCCTCGGTCTGGATATAGTCCACCGTGTTGAACCCGAAGCTCAGCCGCGCATCGTGCAGCGGCGCCTCGCGCAGCAGCACGTTCACCGTCTTCGCGCTGTCGAAGGTCTGCGGCACGTCCAGCGCGGCGAGCCGGAACAGGCTCGACTCGTACAGGTTGCGCTGGCTCTGGATCACGTCGCTGCGCCGATACAGGTCGCCCGGCTTGAAGCTCAGCGAGTTGAGGATCACGCTCGGCGCCACCTTCTCCGCGCCCGTGATCACGATCTGCCCGACCGTCGTGAGGTGGTTGGGCACGAGACGCACCAGCACCTGCGCCGTGCGCGCCACCGGATCCACCACCGACGACGTGTCCACCAGCGCGTCCGCGTAGCCGAGGTCCCACAGCGCGTTCTGGAAGGACAGGCGCATCGAGTCGAGCTGGAACAGATCCAGCGGCTCGCCGCGCTGGAGCAGCGTGAGGCTGCGCACCCGCCGCCGCGACAGCAGGGTGGAGTCGTAGGTCACGGCGACGTCGGTGACGATCGTCGGCGGCCCCTCGACGATGTCGAACCGCACGGCGACCGCCTTCTCGCTCAGCGGGGTGACCGCCGTGTCCACCTGGGTCTCGCGGTACCCGTGCCGGAAGTAGAAGACCCGGATCCGGAGGACGTCCCGCTGAAGCTCCTTGTGGTCGAGATAGTGCCGCTCCTCGAACGCCCGGAAGCGGGTGAAGCGGCAGAGGGGGGCCAGCAGGAAGCTGCGGCACCGCGTCGCCGTCGTCGCGATGCTCTGCTCGAGCTCCGCGGCGTCCACCTTGTCGACGCCGTTCAGCTCCAGCTTCCGGACCTCGGGAGTGGGGGCGACGGCGGACGGACGCTGAGCGGCCAGGGAGGGCGCAGCAACGGCGCCCGCGAGACAGACGAGCGCCGCACGCCCGAGACGGCGAGATAAGTGCATAGCGGCCCTATCCATAGCAAAGGATGGGCCCTGGACCCGGACGGGGAGGATGGAGACCCCGCGGGGTCGTGAACCGTGATCCGTGATCCGTGATCCGTGAACCGTAACGACGCCTGAGGGCGTGAAGGGCACACCGGTCTCGCTCGGTGTGCCCTTCACACTTCACGGTTCACGGATCACGGTTCACCGTTCACCGTCACAGTCCCTCGAGCAGCTGGTCGTTCCCCGGCGTGTTGGCGATCCGCTTGATCAGCCACTCCATCCCGGCCTGGGGCGGCATCTGGCCCAGCCCCCGCCGCAGCGTGTACACGTGCTCGAGCTGGTCGGGGCGGAACAGCTTCTCCTCTCGACGCGTTCCGCTCGTCGCGATGTCGATCGCCGGATAGATCCGCTTCTCGGCCAGCGACCGATCCAGCTTGATCTCGCAGTTGCCGGTACCCTTGAACTCCTCGAAGATGATGTCGTCCATCCGCGAGCCGGTCTCCACGAGCGCGGTCGCGATGATCGTCAGCGAGCCGCCACCGGAGTTCGACGCGACGGCGCGCGCCGAGCCGAAGAACGCCTTCGGCTTCGCCATCGCCTGCGCGTCCAGCCCTCCCGACATCGTGCGGCCCGTCCCCCGCTCCGCGGTGTTGTGCGCGCGGGCCATGCGCGTGAGGGAGTCGAGCACGATGATCACGTCCTTGCCCATCTCCACCAGCCGGCGCGCGCGTTCGAGCACCATCTCCGTCACCTCGACGTGCCGCGCCGCGGGCTGGTCGAAGCTCGACGCCACCACCTCGCCCACTCCCCACGAGATGGCCTCGCTCACCTCCTCCGGCCGCTCGTCCACGAGCAGGATGAGCAGATGGGCCTGGGGATGGTTGAGCGCGATTCCCTCGGTGATCGCGTGCAGCAGCGTCGTCTTGCCCGCACGCGCCGGCGCCACGATCAGCGCCCGCTGGCCGTAGCCGATCGGCGCGATGAGATCGATCGCTCGCCGGGTGAGCTCGTGGCCCCCCTTCGCCGGGCGCCCCGTCTCGAGAAAGAGCTTGCGCTCCGGGTAGGTCGCGACGAGGGTGTTGAAGTCGGCGCGCCGCTGCACCTCGGCGGGTGGCGTTCCGTTGATCGCCGTGATCTCGATCAATGCCGTCCGGCCGCGGGGATCGCGTCCGGTCGTGCCGGCGATCTCGTCGCTCTTGCGGAGGTTGTGCTGGCGGACGAGGTGGGGCGGCACGTACGCGTCGCCGGCGTCGGCGAGGTAGCTGGCCTGTGCGCGGCGCACGAACCCGCCGTCGCGTGCAGGATCGAACCAGCCTCTGGTCTCTCCGGTGGGGACCAGTGGGGCCGCGTTCGGCGGTCCGGACTGGGGGCGCTCGCCACCGCCACCGCCGCCCTGCTGCCGTCCCCGCCCGCGATTGCGGCGGCCGCGGCGGCCATTCTGCTCGTGCGGCCCGCGGGGATCGCGTGGGCCCCGCTGGTCTCTCGGTCCTCGCTGCGGCGCCGGGGCCGCAGCGGTCGCGCCGTTGAACGACATGTCGACCGGAGGGGCCGGCGCGGCGGGCGGGGGGGCGACCGGCGGCGCCATGCTCTCGCCGCTGCCGCCGCCCTCTGTCGCCCGCGGCATCTCCACAGGCGGTGGCGCACCACCGTCGATCGGTCCCTCGCGATACGGATTGTCCTCCCCCGCCTGGTCGACGGTCAGGGGAGCGCCTGGACGGGGTCCACGGCCGCGACGGGGAGGACGCCGGCGTTCGTTCATGCAATGCGGAAGGTCAGGGTGAGTGCTCGCGGAATCTCGCAGCGGCGGATCCACGTCCTACGGGTGCGATGGTGCTGGATGCTGTCGCGCCGTCGCGACGGACGGCTATGGCGTTCGGCCGCACGGCGCGGGGGCCGCGCGGAACACGCGCTGTGACGGTATGATGCGACGCGACTCGGTGCTGTGCCTCGATCGTCCGCCGGCGCGGATCCCTCACGCGGGGCCGGGCGATGGTCCTACAGGGCGCGGCGCTTCATCTCGCCTCGTGCACCCGTCACAGACGGGTCACTGGGATTGCCACGCATCGTTGCTCGGCCAGTCGGACGCGAAACGCGGTCGGACCGCCGGACGCCACGAGTATCGCCAATACGCGCGATTCGCGCAACCCATCCCCGAGCGTGCGAAGTTCGTGCCCCCACACTCCTGACGGTGGCGCCCGCCTGGCAGCGCCCTCCCGCACGCGGCCCGGTTCACCCGATCGTCGGCCGCTGGGAGACGTCGAGTCGGCGAGCCACCGCCGCCACCCGGCGGGCCAGCTCCACGATGCGCCGCGCCGCGGCCCGCTGCTCCGCCGTCGCCGCCTCGAGCTCCAGCAGCTGCACCTCCGCCATCAGGGCCGTGAGCGGGTTGTTCAGGTCGTGCTGCGTGGAGCGCGCCGCCTCGCCGAGCGCGTACTGGCGGCGCACGCGTCGCAGCTCGCGCTCCGCCGGCCCGACCGCGGCGTCCTCCACCACCGCGACCTCGCCCGCCACCGCCGGTCGGTCGGCTTCGGCCAGGAGGCCTGCGACCAGCAGCTCCGGGTCGGCATCGGGCAGCAGACGCGCCAAGAGCTCGACGGCCGCCGCGCCAGGCCCCCCGCCGGGCCCCGCGCCCGACCCCGGCCCGGGCTCATTCGTGTACTTTTCCGTCATGCCCTCCTCTCTTGCCGATCCCGCCGCGGCGCTCTCGGCCGCGGTCAATGACTATCACCGTCAGGGCGACGTCGGCGCACTGCTCGACCGCGTCCAGGAGCTTTCGCGCGCGATCGATCCGGACGCGTTGCTCGCCGCTGCGGCGCCCTTCCGGAACCTGCCCGAGGTCGTGATCCCCGTGTACGAGCGCGTCGTCGCCGCGCGCCCCGCCGACGCGCAGGCGATGGTCGTGCTCGCGAACGCCTACTGGCTGACCGGTCGCGGTGCCGACGTTGTCGGCGCCCTGGCGCAGCGAGCGATCGCCGCCGACGAGACCAACCGCGGCGCGTGGCATCTATGGGCGCTCGCCGAATCCGACCCGCGGGCGCGGCTGGACCGGTGGGTCCAGGTGGCCCGCCGGTTCCCCGCCGACCAGCTCGCGCGCGCCGCGCTGGCCGACAACGCCGCGAGCGTGGCCGGGGCCGAGCACGATCCGCTCGCGCTCGATCTGGCGGTGCAGACGTACGAGGGCCTCTGGGCCGAAGCCGCCCGCGACGAGGAGCGCAAGGCGCTCGAGGAGACGATCGCGACGCTCAAGGGGTGGAAGCTCTGACCGGGTGAGGGTCAGGCGCTCTGGCCGCGCGCGTCGCGCCGCTGCTTGGGCACGAGCGCCTCGACCGCGGCGAACATCTCGCGCAGCTCGAACGGCTTCCGGATGATCGGGCACTTGCACGACGCCACGAGCCGGCTCGCGCGCTCGGAGATGTCGCCGGTCATGAACAGCGTCTGGTGGCGGAGATGCGGATGGGTGGCGGCGGCCAGCTCGAACACGACGTCGCCGCGGGTGTCGGGAATCCGGAGGTCGATGAGGAGGATGTCGACGTGCTCGTTGGCCAGCAGGGCGAGCGCGCTGTCGCCCGACTGCGCGGCGAGCGCATCGTAGCCGGCGCGCTGCAGCGCCATCGTCAGCGCCTTGCAGATCGCCGGCTCGTCGTCCACCACCAGCACCCGTATCCGTTCCCGATCGCGCTGCATCGTCCTCTCGTCGGCGTCACTCATGCTTTCATCCCGTCGCGCCGATGGTTCCCGGCGCGCTCAGACCGGCTCTACCTCGTCTTCAGCTTCGGCACCGACCCGCCGAAGATGATCGGCGACGCGCCGGACGAACTCGACCGGCGACAGCGTGCGCCGGATGTCCTTCGGTGCCAGCCCCGTCCAGTCCCGCAGCTGCTCGCTCAGCTGTTCCGGCTGTGCGTAGCCGAGCTTGAGCGCGACCTCCTTCAATCGGCTGCCCGGCCCGCGCAGGAAGATGTAGGCCCGGAGCAGCCGCGCACTGATGAGCAGTTGTCGGGGCGGAAGCCCCATCGGCGTGAGATGCCGGTACAGCGTTCGTGTCGTCATGCCCGCCATCGCGGCGAAGTCCGGGATCGTCTTCGCACGCGACGGGGACCGCACCAGCTGCTCCACCGCCCGCGCCAACACCACCGGCATCAACCGCAACGGCTCCGCGAGCTCCCGCAGCATCAGCTCCGCCACGGGGTGAGCCGGCACGCGCTCGATCAGCTCGAGAAAACGGCGCGGCTCGTCGTCGAACCGATTCAACACCACATGCTGCACCCCGAGCCGCGCCAGCCGCATCACGTTCCGCACGGAGACCGGCGCGAGCGTCGTATACACCACCACCGGCAGCGACGCATGCCGCGCGATGATCTCTTCGATCGCCTCGGCCTGCGTGCCGTCGCGCATTCCCGGGTCGACGATCAGCAGGTCGGCGTCTCCGACCCGCAGGATCGAATGCAGCTCCGCCGGGTCCGCCGCCGTGGCCAGGGAGTGTGTGTCCCCGAGCACGATCCGGAGGTGCGCTAGCAGGTTGCGAGGTAGGTAGACGACGACGTGCAATGCGGTGCGTGCGGAGGGATGGGTGTCGCAAATTCCCGGTTTTTTGTCACAAAATGCCGGTTTACGCGACGCATCGCGACCCTACGTTCGGGACAACAGCCTGCATCAACTGTATCCCCCATTCCGGAGTCGCCAAATGTCCCGCCGTCATGTCACGCTCGTCGTCGTCGCGATTGCCTCCTTGTTCGTCGGTGCCTGCAACGAGTCGCCGACCGGCCCGCGGCCGTCAGCGGCCTCGCACGATACGTTTACCGCCCCCGTCGACACGACCGGTCGGATCGGCACTGCGGGCAGCCACTAGTGTTTCGATGCTCGTTGGCCGTCAGTCGCCGCCAGCGGGCACTTTACTTCGCAAGTCACGTATCGTGGCCGCGATGTCGCGAAGAGACGCAGGGACGGAGATCTCCGGGGCCAATGGCACGGCCCCCCGTCCCTGGGTCACGCGCGCCACAACTGCTTCGGCCGCGAACAGCATCTCGTTGAACTGGTAACGCTCGGCCACGTCGCGCGCGCGCCCCGCGGCGTCCAGCGCGGCGCTCGCCTGCCCCAAGGCTTCGTGGCTCTCGGCCGTCTGAAGATGGAAGCGCGCCTCGAGTGCCGGTGGCAGCGTTGTCCCCGCAAGGGCACGCCGGTACCGCTCGAACAACGGCATCGAGCCGTCGCGGGCGGCGATCTCCATCAGGTTGATCGAGGCAAGCCAGCGAATGTACTGCTCCTGCGCCGTCGCCTCGAGGATCTGATACGCGTCCTTCGCCGCGGTGTGCACGCCGAGCATGTAGAACGCCGCGGCGATATCGGCGAGCAACCGGTCGCGGTTGATCGAGTCCGTCGTCAGCTCGCGTGAGCGATACGCCAATTCGACGGCGAGGTCGTACCGCGCCCGATGGAACGCCACATCCGCGCGGTCCTGCAGCGCCACCGCCCGCACCTCCACGAGGTCGTCGCTCTGCGCCGCTCTCGCGATCGTCTCGTCCAGGATGCGCTCCGCGCCCGGCATGTTGCCGCGCGCCAGCGCGAGCTTCGCCGTGCCAATCTGCGCCTTGAGGATGCCGACGATGTCGTTCACCTCCGTCGCGATCGCGCTCGCCGTCTCGAACGTGCGCGACGCCTCCGTGAGGGCGCCGAGAAAGCGCTGGCACGCACCGAGTCGCAGATGGGCCGTGATCGCGACGTCGCTTTCCTCCACCGGATGCACGTGCGCAATCACCGTCTCGTACACGTCCGCCGCCAGCGCCCACTTCGCGTCGAGATCCAACGCCCGCGCGTACGCCATCAGCCGCGGCGCGATCGCATGCATGTCTCCCGCCGGCGATTCCTTCACTGCGTCCACCACGCTCCGCAATAGCGCGCGCGCCGGTTGGCCGGCCGGCATCTCCTCGATCGCCGCCTCCACCGAACGCACCCCCCACCCATCCGCCGCCACGACGCCTGCCCCCTCCGTGATCCACGCGTCCACCAGACGAAGCACGACCAGCCCCGCGCTCACCGAGCGCCAGGCCGGGTCGCCATCCGTCAGATTCGCGAGCTCCGCGAAGTACGGCAGATGCCGCGCGCCCACCATGTCATCGAACACTGCACTCCCCCAGTCCACAGGACCGACGAATCGATGCATCATCGCAGCATGCAGACTCGTGCAGTGGACGCGTTCCCTCAAGGGTGATTTCGTGACAGAAATACCCCTGTTTTGAGACATTATCCACATCGCCGCGGGAAAACGCGGCCGCGGATCAGGGGCTCACGACGACAATGACCGCCGTCGCGTCGGATCGGCCGTCGGCAGCGATGCCAGCGCGCCGTCGAGGGGCAGCGCGACGCGAAAGACGCTGCCCGTCCCCACCGTGCTGGAGACGGTGAGCTCGCACTGCAGAAGCCGACAGAGCGCACGGGAGATCGACAGCCCGAGCCCCGTGCCGCCGTACTCGCGATTCACCCCCACGTCGCCCTGCTCGAACGCCTCGAAGATCAGCGCGAGTCGATCGGGCGCGATCCCGATCCCGGTGTCCTCCACCGAGATCGCGACCGGCGTGGTCGGGCTGCGCGCGCCCGTCTCGACACGCACCACCACGCGCCCGCCCGGTCGAGTGAACTTCACCGCGTTCGCCACGAGATTGATCAGCACGCGACGCAGCTTCTCGGTGTCCGTCACCACGGCGGCGAGCGGCGCCGGCAGCTCCGCCAGCACCTCGACGCCGCCCACGGCCGCCTGCGGCTCGAGCTGCGCCAGCACGTCGCGCACCACCGCGTCGAGCGACACCATCTCGAGCTCCACGCTTTCCTGCTCCGCTTCGATCTTGGACAGATCCAGTATGCTGTTGATCGTGTGCAGCAGCTGCTGTCCATTCTCGGCGATCCGCTCGAGGTAGGTCAGCTCGGTCGCGTTGAGCACGCCCCGCGGGTTGCGCCGCACGATGTTCGCGAATCCGATCACGGAGTTGAGCGGCGTCCGGAGCTCGTGGCTCATCTGCGCGAGGAAGACGCTCTTCGCCGCATTGGCGCTCTCCGCCTGATCCGTCGCTCGCCGGAGCGCCTCGCCCTGGGCGACGAGCTCCTGATTCTGCGCCTCGACCTCGCGCGACTGCAGCGCGAGCGCCGTCGCGTGGGCATCTCGCTCCGCCTCTGCCCGGGCACGGACCTCGAGCGCCGATCGTACGCGCACGGCGGCCGCGATGGCGAGAAAGAAGATGATGATCGCTCCGATCACCACGGCGATGCGTGCCGCCTGCCGTTCCCGGACCTGCCGCTCCGCCCGCTCGACGAGGAGCTTCCGCTCGCCCGCGCTCATGCGCGCGGTCGCCGCCTGGAATTGCCGCACGAGCGAATCGCTCTCCCCGCGCATCGCCCCCACCGCCACGCCACGCCCGCGCGTCTCGGCGACCTCCGTCAGCTTCCCCAGCTCGGCCAGCACCTCGTAGGACAGGGCCTGCACCGTGTCGAGGCGACGCTGCTGCACCGCATCGCCCGCCATCAGCGCATGAAGCTGCGCCAGCGAGGTGTCCACGCCGCGCACCGCGGCGCGATACGGCGCGAGCTGCCCGCGATCTCCTGTCAGCAGATAGGCACGTTGCCCCACTTGCGCGTCGGCGACCTGCGTTCGCACCGCAGCGATCGTCTCGATCACTCGATGCGTGTGGTCGACCCACTCCGTCGCCACGTCCACCGCGATCACACGCGCCCGCGCGTACGCCATCACCCCGATGAGGATCGCCAGGGTGACGCCGAAGCCCAGCATGACCTGCCGGTCGATCGAGCGAAGGGACGAGCGCGCCACGAAATGGGGAGGGAGGGACGCGACGGGTGGCGGAGCCCGTCGAGCCCCGCCACCCCAAAAGTATCGTCGTGCGCGCGTCCCGGCTTCAGCCCACTACTTGCCGACCACCATCCGGGTGTTGCTCTGCTGCAGGCGCGTGAGCGACTTCACGATGTCGTCCCCGATCGCCTCGATCCGCGTGATGCTTTTGGGATTGAACTGCGGATCATAGGGGCTCCGCGTCGGGCCGCCCGAGACCTCGAGCACCGCGTCGAACTTGTAGCTGTGGGTCTGCTTGGTCTTCGGATCGGTCCAGCTCCCCTGCCAGGCGAGCTGACGGTTCTTCGGCCAGAGGCCGTAGGGCAGCGCCATCGTGCGGATGCGATAGCCGGGCACCGCCGAGTCGATCCCCATCGCGTTCCGCGCGATCTGTTCCTGGACCGCCGCGTCCGGGTACTGGCTGAGCTTCATGTGCCACAGGGTGTGGTCGCACAGCTCGTGTCCCTGATCGGCGAGATACTTCACCTTCGGGAAGCGCCACTCCCTCTTCTGCCCGTTGAACTTCGGGCTGTCGCCGAAGAAGTTGTGCCCCGCCGCCCCGCCGTTCAGCATGCAGAACACCGCGCGCGGCTTCCACCCGGGATGGCTCTTCGCGAAGTCTTCCCAGATCCCCAGCGCGCTCGTCGGATCGACGACGAGCTTGCCGTTCTGCTCGAGGTAGCGGAACTGCGAGTCGGACGCGTCGTCGAACACCACGACCACCGGTGACATGCCGGCGGGCACGTCGCGGAAATTCTTGTCCAGCAGCTGGGTGATGGTGATCGGACGAAAGCCGAGCTTGTAGGCCTGCTCCAGATCGTTCCGATAGCTCGCCGCCGTGCGGGTGTAGAGCGTGTTCTTGTCGCCGCCGATCACGTGGTACTCGAGCACCGGAATGCGGCCCTGAAGATTGGCCGCGGCACCGCCGCCCGTCGTCGCGTTCGCCGACGCCGTTCCACCCGTGTCGGCCGTCGGCGCCGCCGCGCCGCCGCTCATGCTGGGCGTCCGACCCTCGGCCACCGCGCCGTTGGCCGAGTCGGTGCCGGCCGGTCGCCGGGAGGAGGCGTCGCCGGAGGAGCAGGCGGCAGCGAGGAGCACGAGGAGCAGATGACGGCGATCCATTTGGAGCCTTCGGGGTTGATAAAGGTCAGGCAGGCGGACGCGGGAATTCGCCGCATGCCTTCTAATGATAGTCGAGCAGCCGGCGCCTCCCGCGTCGGTTCGCGCATCACGGCCGGAAACCTGCTTCCGCAGCACCCGTACCATTAAGCAGACCCCGTCATCTCCACCGTGACCGATCACTTCGACTGGCTGTCCGAACGACGCGCGCTGTTCACCCAGCGCTGGCACGCAACGGCAGAGCCTGCCCGCGTGTGGATGAGGCGACGCTGGCGGTCGCTCGCCCTCCTCGGGACGGCGTGCGCGGCGCTCCTCGCGTTCGACGCCTGGCTCGGCACCTGTGGATTCGTCGGGTGCCCGTCGGGGAGTGAGATCCGCGCCTTCAAGCCCGGCGAGGGAGGGCGCATCGTCGACCAGAACGACCGCTACCTGGGCCGCATCGCGATCGTACGTCGCGTCAACGTCCCCATCGCCGAGGTGCCCCCCTTCGTGCGGGAAGCGTTCCTGGCCACCGAAGACCGACGCTTTTACGCGCATAACGGCCTGGATTGGCGCGGCTTCTTCCGCGCGGCCGCGACGAACCTGCGCCACGGCGGCGTCCGCGAGGGATTCAGCACGATCACCATGCAGGTGGCGCGCAACTCGTTTCTCGTCAACCAGCGCGGCCGCTCCCTTCGTCGAAAGCTCATCGAGCTCCGCCTCACGAAGCTCATCGAGAGCGAGCTGACGAAGGACCAGATCCTCGAGCTCTATCTCAACGTCATCTATCTCGGCAACGGGATGAACGGCGTCGAAGCGGCGAGCCGCGACCTGTTCGGCAAGCACGTCAGCCAGCTTTCGGTGAGCGAGGGCGCGATGCTCGCCGCGCTGCCGAAGGGCCCGAGCGCGTACACGCCGCGCGACCACTACGAGCGAGGGCTCAAGCGCCGCAACCTCGTGCTCGACCTGATGCGCGAGAGCGGCTATCTCACCGCCGATCAGGCGGCGCGCGCCACGAGCGTGCCGCTCCGCATCGCCGAGAACGAGTGGCGGCCGGACACGAAGGACGAACCGCTTGCCCTCGACGCTGTCCGCGTCTTCATCGACTCCATCCTGCCGGATGCGCTCAAGGACGGCGACGTGACCGTGTACACGACGCTGGATCTCGCGGCGCAGCGCGCGGCCGATCGAGCGGTGCTGCGGGGCACCACCACGGTCACGCGCGAGACGCAATACGCCGGCGGACGCGTGCCCGACGCCGCGCAGGGCGCCCTCGTCGCCCTCGACCCGCGAACGGGTGACATTCGCGCTCTGGTCGGCGGCCGGCGCAGCAAGAAGGGGTTCAACCGCGCCTTCAACGCGCGCCGCCAGCCGGGATCGGCGTTCAAGCCGTTCGTGTACGCCGCCGCCCTGCGCTCCGGCATGACTCCCGCCACCCTCGTCGACGACGAGCCGGTCGAGATCGCACAGGGCCGCAAGATCTGGCGACCCGCCAACTACGACGACAGCTACATCGGAACGATCACGATCGCCAAGGCGCTCGCCGTCTCGTCGAACGCCGCCGCCGTTCGCGTGAGCCAATCGGTCGGCATCCCGAACGTCATCGACGCCGCGCACCGCAGCGGGATCACGAGCGCGCTGCCGAACTACCCGGCCATGGCGCTCGGCGCCGTGGAGGTCACGCCGCTGGAGCTCGTCGCCGCGTACGCCACCTTCGCGAACGGCGGGCTGCGGGTGCGTCCGCGGCTCGTGCGCCGGATCGAGGCGGCCGACGGCACGGTGTTGTGGAGCGCCGAGATCGCCGCGCCGGACACCGTGATGGATCCGCGCGATGCCTTCCAGCTCACCTCGATGCTGCAGGGAGTCGTCGACAACGGCACGGCCCGCGTGGTGCGCGAGATGGGGGTGAAGGGCGCCGTGGCCGGGAAGACGGGCACCACCAACAACGCCGCCGACGTCTGGTTCGTCGGCTACACGCCCTCACTCGTCGCCGGTGTCTGGTTCGGCTACGACACGCCGCGCGCGATCGCCCCGCATGCCTCGGGGGGACACCTCGCCGCACCGGCGTGGGCCGAGTTCTATCTGAACGGCTGGCGCGAGCCGGCGAGCTCCGCGAACGGCTGGCAGCCGCCACCGGGCATGACCATGCGCGTGATCGACCCGACGACCGGATTGCTCGCCGGCCAGTACTGCCCGGTGCGGCAGCGCCAGTGGTTCAAGCCCGGTACCGAGCCGACCGAGGTGTGCAACGCGCACTACGAGGAGCCGGCAGAGGAGAACCCCTGGCCGGACACCCTCGATCAGCGGATTCCCGAACCCGTGCAGAAGGGCGTGGAAGGAATCGGCAAGGTGCTCCGGAAAATCTTCCGCTTCTGACGCTCCTACGGGATCACAGGAGATCAGAGGATGCCGAGCCACCGCTGCGGCGTCGAGTCGAATCCGGGAAAGATCGCTTCGAGGCGCGTCGCTCCGAGGCGGCGCGCCGCCACCTCGGCGAACACCGAACGGAAGTCCGTCGTCAGCGCGAGGTCGCGTCCCTCGTAGAGCTGCTCGGGCTCGAGGCCCGGCCACCTCCCGTGCACGCGGCCGCCCTTCACCCCGCCGCCGATGACGAACAGCGCACCGGCGTGCCCGTGATCCGTGCCGCCGTTGCCGTTCTGGCGTACGGTGCGGCCGAACTCCGACATCGTCATGATCGTCACGTCGGACATCCGATCGCCGAGGTCCGTCACCAGCGCGGCGATCGACCGCCCGAAATCATCCAGGCGGACCGCCAGCTGACCCGTCGACGCGCCCTGATTCACGTGCGTGTCCCACCCACCGACGTCGGCGAATGCCACCTCGAGCCCGACGTCGGCCTTCACCAGCTGCGCGATCTGCCGCAGCCGCTGGCCGAACTGCGACGTCGGATAGACCGCGCCACGCTCGGGCAGATAGCGCTGCGGATTCGCTGCCTTGAGGATCTTCACCGCCTCGAACATCTCGCCGCCCGCGGCGTGCACCACGTCGGCCGTGCCGGTGCGGTACAGCGCCTCGAGCCGCTCGGCCGCCGACCCGGTGGCGCGCACGCTGAACTCGTCGAGAGAGCTCATGGCAATCGTGGGCGCGGGGCCCTCCAGCATCCGCGGCGTCTGCTGCGTCATGGCCACGGCGCGGAATGGGGACGCCGCCGGGTCGTGGCTGCACCCCGCCTCGCAGGTGCCGCGCACGGCGAGATATCGATTGAGCCACCCGTCGCGCGTCCCCTTCTGGTCCGGAGTCCCCGTCTCCATGTAATCCTGCGCGTCGAAGTGCGACCGCGTGCTGCTCGGGCTGCCCACCGCGTGCACGGGCGCGAGGATACCCATGTCCCACAGCGGCTTCATGGGTGCCAGCGCGGGGTGGAGCGCGAAGAAGCCATCGAGGTCGATCGCACCGGCGCTTCCCGACGCGATGCCGGGCCGTGGGATCGCGATGTCGGGACGCTGGCGATAATACGCCGGGTCGCCGTGCGGCACGACGACATTGAGCGCGTCCGCGGCGCCGCGCTGGAACAGGCAGATCAACGTCTTGCCACGCGCCGCTCCCTTGATGGCGGCGCCATCGAGCAGCTCGGCGCCGAACGCCGTGCGACGGAGAAAGCTCGGGCTCAGCCCCATCGTGACCAGGGCGAGCGCTCCCGACTTCATGAAAACGCGGCGATCCATGAAAGGTCCTCGGAAGAGTTTGCGCGTCAGCGCCGTTGGAACTCCGGTGCGCCGATCGCGAGACCGACGACCTGCGCCAGCCCGGACGTCCCGGCGAGCTGCGTCGTGAGAGGGTGCTGCCCGTCGAGCAGAATCTGTCGAGTGTCGGGCGACGCATGACCGCCGAGGAAGGCGGCGATCACGGCGTCCACCTGGACGTCGCGGGGGGCCGTGCGCAGCCGTCCCGCGTCGGACCAGTCGGTCACGCTCGCATTCGGCAACCGGTTGGCGGCGAGCGCCATCCCGAAGTTGATGCGGTTGAGGATGGCGCCGGTGTTCATCCACGACTCGCCGGTCTCGGGCCAGCCATTCGGTGCCTGATGTCCATAGATCGGCTGGCCCAGAAACGCGACCGCCTGCGCCGACCGCATCGACGTATCTCCCTGAGCGCCGACGGCACGCAGCGCCGACGCAACGAGCTCGAAGGGACTCTTCACCTTGCTGTGAAATGCCGCACGGCTGAAGAACTCCTGGCTGGTGACGATCGCGCGCACCACTTCCCGGATGTCACCGTCGGTGCGGAGGAACACCGCCGCCGCGCGCTCGACGAGCGCCGGCGGCGGCTCGTCGCTGACGAAGCGAACGGCGAGCTTGTGCGCGATGAACCGCGCCGTGCGCGGATCACGCGCCAGGATGTCGAGCACCGCCTCGCCATCCTCCACGCCGCGCCCCGCGGCGAGCATGTGTCCGAGCACGACCTTCTGATCCGCGTCGTGAATCTCCGGCCGGAACATGAACTCCGCCTGCTGTCTCGGGTTCATCGTCCAGCCGGTGAACGCGCGCGCCACCTCGATGACGTCCTGCTGGGTGTAGCCCGCGTCGACGCCGAGCGTGTGGAGCTCGAGCAGCTCGCGTGCATAATTCTCGTTCAGCCCCCGCGCCCGGAGCCGAGGACGACGCGTGGCGGAGAGGGTACGATGCGCGGAGTCCGCCGCGCTCTGCCACTGGTCCAGGTAGAACAGCATCGCCGGGCTCCTGGCCACTGCGCCCAGGAGGTCGCGGAAATGGCCGAGCGCATTCGGCCGGATCACCTCCCGGTCGTACGCGGGAATGAACAGCCGGGTCAGCCCCTTGCCGGCGAACACGCTGAAGTGGTTGGACCAGAAATCGGTCATCACCTCCTGGAGCTGCCGCTCGCTCACCACGGCGCGGGCCAGCTTGGCCGACTGCACGTCGCCCATGGCGCGGCGGGTCTGGCGGAGACGCTCGCGCAACGCCGGATCCTCGCGCATCGCCTCGGCGCGCATGTCCTTGCGGTCGGCGGAATCGCCACGCTGAGCAGCCTGGCGCTGGCTCTGCCGGAGTGCCTGCTGGCCCTGCACGTACGCCGTCACCAGCTCGGACGTCGGCACGCGCAGCCCTTCATATGAAGACAGGAGCGAATCGGCGGCGCGATCGTCGATGTGGTCCGGGGCGAGCTGCAGGGCGATCCACTGGTCGACCCCCATCGCGCGGACCCGCGCGACGTCCCCGGGACGCGCTCCGAAGCCGAGCCGGTCGAGCACGTGCTGCACCTGCTGGTCGGCCGTCTGCTCCCGCGGCTCGGTCGCCGGGACGACGATGAGCGGCGAGGGGGCGGGGCGGGGTGGCGCGTTCGCGGGCGGCGCGGCGCAGGC
>JABFYH010000089.1 GCA_013361335.1 Gemmatimonadaceae bacterium
TGCGGCGGCGGGTGTCGAGCAGGGCGTCGACGAGCTTGAGGACGGCGCGCTGATCGGCCGGGGGCTGTTCGACGCTTGAGGCGCCAAAGGAGGCGCGCGGCCCGATGGCCGCTCCGCCCTATCCCTCTCCCAGCGCCTCGAGATCTGCGAGATCCTTGTGTCGCCCCGCCGCCAGCTTGTTCCGGCGAAGCTCCGCCAGACCGATGAAGGCGACCGGAACCCCCCCGAACTCGCCATCGACGCGACCGGCCCACGCCTCGTCCCACGACACGCCCGAGATTCCGGTAAGGAGATCGACCCGCACCGGTGGAACGCCGAGTTGAATGACGACGTCGGACTGCTGGAAATCCGCAATCGAGAGCCCGGCGTTCCCAAACCCGAAGGCGGTCAGGGCGTCGATGACTCGCTTGGCGTTCTCCTCCGACGGCTGCACGAGGAGATCGAGATCGCCCGTCATCCGCGGGGCACCATGATAGGCAAGTGCATAGGCGCCGACGACCAGGACGCTAACCCGGCTCGCGTTGAAGCACTCGAGCAGTTCGCAGAAGTCGCGCGGGGGCTCCATAGATCTGCCGTCGAAGGAATTCGATAGCCGCAAGGCGGGCCGCCGGAGGCTGACGCCGCCAGAACGACGCATCGTCCTCCGAGCTGGCGCGATCGACGAGGAGGCGGATACGGACTTGGCGTTGCAGCATTGACGAGGGGTTACCGATTTCGGGCGTGTAGAAAGATACTGACCGCGCCGCTCAGGAGCGAGTCAGCCGGTCTTGATCCCGGCGTGATGCCACGATGTCGGGCGCCACTACCATGCGCAGCAGGGGCGGTTCATCGCGGAAGACCCGATCGGGCTGGCGGGTGGCCAGTTTTTCCGTTGCCGGCTTCCCCGGCGCCTGACGGAACCCCGTTGTGCAGCGCCGAGTACTATCCCCATCCCGTTCCTCGAGGCTCGATGCTCTCCGCCCTCCTGCGTGCCGCCGCGCTGCTGTCCTTCGCCGCCGCGCCCGCCACTGCCGCGCCCGCCGTTACCGCCCGGTCCGCCGCCCCGCTCGACACCGTCGTGTTCGCCGGCGGCTGCTTCTGGGGGGTGCAGGCCGTCTTCCAGCATGTGAAGGGCGTCGTGAGCGCGACCTCGGGCTACAGTGGCGGCACGGTCGCCAACCCCGACTACGAGCAGGTGAGCACCGGCCGCACCGGCCACGCCGAATCGGTGCGCGTCGTGTACGACCCCGCCAAGGTGTCGTACCAGCAGCTCCTGACCGTGTTCTTCACCGTGGCGCACGATCCCACGGAGCTCAACCGCCAGGGCCCCGACGTCGGCACGCAGTACCGCTCCGCGCTCTTCTACACGAGCGACGCGCAGCGCCAGGCGACGCAGGCCTACATCGCCCGGCTCGCGACGAAGCAGAAGGTCGTCACCCAGGTGGCGCCGCTGCGCGGCTTCACGGTGGCCGAGGCGTACCATCAGGATTACGCCACGCGGCATCCGGACGAGGCGTACATCCGCTACAACGACGCGCCCAAGATCGCCGCGCTGCACCAGCAGTTTCCGCAGCTGTGGAGCGACAAGCTGGCGGCGCATTAGTGGGTACGGCCGAGCCCGCGCCGGTACGCTGTCGTACGGTTGGTCGGTGCGGACTTTGCTACTCTCTCGAGCATCATCAAACTCGGGAGCATGCCGAATGTCGGAACGGAACAAGACGCACAATGGCCGCGACATGGACGGCCACTTCAAGGTGAAGCAGGCCGACGTCGAGGAGCTGGAGACGGATCCGAACGGCGCCGACTTCATTCGCGACGACGTCCGCCTCGGCGGCGCCGTCGCCGACACCGGCGCGCAGGCGGGACAGCGCGCGGCGCAGATTCACGAGCTCGTCGAGGAGAATCG
Organism: Gemmatimonadaceae bacterium; assembly: GCA_013361335.1. GTDB lineage: Bacteria > Gemmatimonadota > Gemmatimonadetes > Gemmatimonadales > Gemmatimonadaceae > AG11. The sequence goes on from JABFYH010000089.1 coordinate 1,886, forward strand.
CGAGAACGTGAACAAGCTCGCCGGCCGCGACTCGTCGGGGGACCGCAAGCGCCGGCGCTGACGGCACCTCGCGCAATCGCCGCTCGCGCAATCGCAGCTCGCGCAAACAGACGGCTCGCGCATCCGCGGATGCGCGAGCCGTTCTGCATTCCGCGCACCGGGTCGTCCACGATTGACTCGATGTCTCGCGCCATGTGTTCACATGGACGCCGCCGTGACGCCGACCGTGCTGCCGGGGTGAGCATGCATTGACGTGGACGCCAGGGCACGTCCATGTTCTGCGACGCGGGCGCCGCCGCCCGCCCACGACTGCCTGATGTCTCCCCACGCGGACCCCAACCGCGTCCGGAACTCCCGCCTGACTCGGAGGAGACCATGCTTCGACCCGTCATTCCCGCCGCGCTCGTCCTGCTCCTGTGCATCTCGAGCGCCGCGGCGGCGCAGCGGCGCATCACCGGCCGCGTCACCGAAGAGGGAGGCGCGCCCCTCTCCAGCGTCAGCATCACCGTTCCCGGCACCACCGTCGGCGCGGTCACCGGCGACAACGGCGCGTTCACGCTCGTCGTGCCCGCGGGCGACGTGCAGCTCAATGCCCGTCGCATCGGCTACCGGCGTCGCACGATCACCGTCGGCGCCGCGCAGAGCGACGTGCAGATCGCGCTCGAGCGCGATCCGTATCGCCTCGAGGCGCAGATCGTCACCGGCGCCGCCACCACCGTGGCGCGGCAGAACGTCGCCAACGACGTCGGCCTCGTCACGGCCGACCAGCTCGCGCGCGTGCCCAGCGCGTCGATCGAGAACGCGCTCGCCGGCAAGATCGCCGGCGCGCAGGTGATCGCCAACGGCGGCGCGCCCGGCGGCGGCAACCAGATCCGCATGCGCGGCGTCACGTCGGTGTTCGGCTCGGCCGATCCCCTCTACGTCGTCGACGGCGTCATCATCAGCAACGACGTCATCCAGCCCGGCACGAATGCCCTCACCTCGGCGCGACGCGCCTCGTCCAACGCGTCGAACCAGGACAACGGCGTCAATCGCATCGCCGACCTCAACCCCAACGACATCGAGACGGTCGAAGTGCTCAAGGGCGCCTCGGCCTCGGCGATCTACGGCTCCAAGGCATCGAACGGCGTCATCCTCATCAAGACGAAAACGGGGAGCGCCGGCGCGCCCGTGTCGAACGTCACGCAGCGCCTCGGCACCTTCCAGCTCGCGCGGAAGTTCAACCTCCGGCGTTTCGCCACGGTTGCCGATGCGCAGGCCTACGCGGTGTCGCAGAGCTACGCGATGACGCCGGCCGAAGTCGCCGCCAACTACGCCTCGTGCAACGGATTCTGCGACTTCGAGCAGGAGCTCTACGGCGAGACGCCGCTCTCCTACGAGACCGGACTCGGCGTGCGTGGGGGCACCGGCACGACGAACTACTTCGTGTCCGGGCTCACCAAGTACGATGGCGGCATCCAGAAGAACACCGGCTACAAGAAGGACGCCATCCGTCTCAATCTCAGCCAGCTGATCGGCGACAAGCTGTCGCTTCAGGTCAACAACAACTACATCCGGACGCTCACGAGGCGCGGCATCAGCAACAACGACAACGCGAACATCACGCCGTACTTCGTCTTCGCCGCCACGCCGAGCTGGTTCGACATGCGCCCCCGGGACGGTGTCTATCCCGTCACGCCGGTGATGGGCACCAACTCGTTCCAGAACGTCGACTTCATCCAGACGCCGGACGAGGTCAACCGCATCATCAGCTCCGTGTCGGCGTCGTACCAGCTGCTGAACAGCGAACGGCAGACGCTCGCCCTCAAGGTGGACGGCGGGATCGACCGGTTCAACGAGCAGGTCAACATCGTGTCGCCGCGCTTTCTCATCTTCGAGCCGAACGACGGGCTGCCGGGCACGGTGACGTCGAACAGCGGCGCCGTGATGAACCTCAACCTGAACGCGAGCCTCGCGCACACCTACACGCCGGCCGGCCGGCGCTTCTCGGCCACCACGGCCGCCGGCATCCAGCGCGAGACGAGCTCCCTCCGCAGCACCAACGTCGTGACACGTGACGTGCTGCTCGGCCTCGAGAACGTGAACTCGGGCTCGGCGCCGGAGGTCTTCGCCAATCGCGAGGAGGTGAAGGGCTTCGCCGTCTTCGCGCAGGAAGAGCTCCTGGCGCTGAACGAGAAGCTCCTCCTCACCGCGGGCGTCCGGGCCGAACGCAGCACGCGCAACGGGGACGTGAACAAGCTGTACGCCTTCCCCAAGGCCTCGGTGTCGTACCGGCTGGTGGACGCGATCCCGGCGCTGGGCGAGGTGAAGCTCCGCCTCGCGGCCGGCCAGTCGGGCAACCAGCCGCTGTACCTCCAGAAGTACCGCGCCGCGATCACCGGTGTGTACGACCGCCAGAACGGCGTGCAGTCCGGCCCCGCGCTCGGCGACCCGAACATCAAGCCCGAGCGGCAGACGGAGATCGAGACCGGTTTCGACGCGCAGTTCGCGAACGGACGTGGCTCGCTGGCGTTCACGCTGTATCAGAAGACGATCGACGACGTGATCCTCCAGATCGCGACCGCGCCCTCGGTCGGGTACACCGTCCAGATCCTCAACGGCGGCCAGTTCCGGAATCGCGGCGCCGAGGCGCTCCTCGAGATCAACCCGGTGCGGGGGCCCGACTACGGGTGGACGTCGCGCACGACCTTCGCGAAGAACGTGGGCATCGTCACCGCGCTGCCGGTGCCGGCGTTCACACTGTCGCAGGACGCGACGGGACAGGGCGTGGCGTTCGGTGCCGGCTACGGCATCGCGCGGCTCGAAGTGGGGCAGAGCGTGACCCAGATCGTCGGCTCCGACGGCCCCAACCCGCCCGTCAAGAAGGGCGACGCGTCACCGAACTTCACGATGGGCTTCTCCAACGAGCTGACCTGGAAGGGCGTTCGACTCTCCACGCTGTTCGACTGGCAGAAGGGCGGCAACCTGGTGAACGTGACGAAGAACGTCTTCGACGCCTTCGCGCTCGCGCCGGACGTCGCGGACGGCGGCCTGGCGCGCATCAACCTCAACGACACCCAGGGCTTCGCGCAGTACATCGAGGACGCGTCGTTCGTGAAGCTGCGCGAGGTGGCGCTCGGCTACGACCTGCCGCGCTCCTGGTTCTCGCGGCTCGGCGGGCGCACGCGCTCCGTACGGCTCGAGGTCAGCGGCCGCAACCTCTACACCTGGACGAAGTACACGGGCGCCGATCCCGAGGTGAGCAACTTCGGCAATCAGCAGATCAGCCGGTTCATCGATCTCGCGCCCTTCCCGCCCTCGCGCAGCTTCTTCTTCACCGTCGACGTGGGGTTCTGACGATGAAGCCCATCATCATTCCGCCCTCGCGCGCGGCCGCCCTGCTGGCCGCCCTGTTCGTCCTGTCGGCGTGCTCCGACCAGGAGATCCCGAACTACAACAACCCGGTCATTCCGGTGGTCGTCCCGTCGCCCGCGGCGCTCCAGTCGCAGGTGTCCGGCATCGCCGCCGGCGACCGGGAGAATCACGCGTTCCAGATCCTGATCATGGAGACCATGGGGCGCGACGCCTATCGCATCGACGCGGCCGACCCACGCTACATCAACAACCCGCTCGGCCAGTTCAACCCGAGCGCGTTCGTGACGAACTTCCTCTGGACCTCGCACTATCGCACCGTGCGGAGCGCGAACGAGCTCGTGGCGGGGCTCGCCGGCTCGGGATTCACGGCCACGGAGGTCGCCGGCGCCCGCGGGTACGCGCGGACGATGAAGGCGCTCCAGTACCTCCGTCTGATCGAGATGCGCGACACAATCGGCGTGCCGATCGCGCTCGGCCAGGGCGCGCTGGATCCCCTCCGCTGCAAGCCGGCCGTGCTCGCGTACATCTCGGCGCTGCTGGATTCGGCGGCCACCGACCTTGCCGCCGCGGGCGCGGCATTCGCGTTCGTGCTGCCCGGCGGCTTCCGCTCGAACGGCACCTTCGACACGCCCGCGGGCTTCCTCAGGTTCAACCGAGGCCTCAAGGCAAAGAACGAGGTGTATCGCGGCTTCGCGGCCTACGCGAAGTCGGGCACCATCGACGCGGCGGCGCTCAACGCGGCACTCGCGGCGCTGGACGCCTCGTTCGCCAGCGTGGGCGGCAACTTCCGCGACGGCGTGTACCACGTCTACAGCACGGCGTCGGGCGACCTGCTCAACCAGAACTTCGACGCGTCCGTCCATCGCGCCAACCCCAAGGTCGTGAGCGAGGCGGAGCCGGGCGACCTCCGCCTCGCCAAGGTCCGCAAGGACCCCGCGGCGAACATCTCGACCGAGGGCGTCTCGTCCGATTACCTGTTCACGATCTTCAGCGGACCCACCGCGCCGATCCCGCTCCTGATCAACGAGGAGCTGCTGCTCCTGCGGGCGGAAGCACTCTGGGGGCTCAATCGCGATGCAGAGGCGCTGGCGCTCGCGAATGCGGTGCGGACGAGGTCGGGTGGATTCGCCACGCCGAAGGTGCTGGCCAACTACCCGACGCGACTGGATCTGTTGCGGGAGATCCTCCGACAGAAGCGATATTCGCTCCTGTACGAGAGTCCCTCGCGGGCCGTGGACTACCGGATGTTCGGCCTCTGGACAGAGCTGGGGGCGGAGCGCACGGCCACGAACTTCGGCCCCATGGTGGTGCCGATCCCCGAAGCGGAGGCCAACGCCCGGAACAACGCGCTGACGTGTACGCCGTGAGGTAGTCTGACGGTCTGACGGTTTGACGGAAGACGGCCTGTCGTTGTCATCCCGCATGAGCGAGCGCAGCGAGCGAATGCGGGATGACAGGGATGAGCGTTGCCCCTTTCCTCTTTACGCGCGAACGCGCAGCGCGTTCCAGACGCTCGGGACGTCGTGCCGCCAGCCCCGCAACACCAGCGTGATCGCGAGCGTCTCCGCCTCGGCGAGCAGGCCGGCGGCGAGGGCGACCGGTAGCAGTGCGGCGCTCCCCGTGGCGAGGAGCGTCAGCAGGGCGAGGAAGAGCAGCAGCCCCCAGAGCTTGGCACTCCGCGCATGGTAGCTGGCCTCCCGCCGGAACTTCGCGTAGGCCAGCGCATAGTTGAGCGCTTCGGCGCCGATGACGAGCCCGATCGGCAGCGCGAGCGCACGCAGCGCGTCCGGATGCCGGTGCCAGGCAGCATAGGCCACGCCCAGGTAGAACACCGTGTCGACGCTGCTGTCGAGCCGGCGCAGGAAGGGGGTGACCACCCCCGCGCGGCGCGCCACCACGCCGTCCAACACGTCCGAGATGAATCCGGCCACGAGCGCCGCCGCGAGCACCGGCCCGGGCGCGCCGCTGTGCGCCAGGACGACGAGCGCCGGCGCGAGCGCGAGCCGGAGCAGCGTGAGGGCGAGCGACCAACGGTAGCCATTCACAGCCGCTCGGTCCGGTGGTATCATCCGTACTTCCTCCGACCCGCGGCTCATGCCTCCACGACTCTCCGATCTCGAGATCCAGCGCGCCCTCGGCTCGCTTCCAGGATGGGCGCGGCGCGGTGACGTGCTCACCAAGAGCTTCACCTTCAAGCGGTTCGCCGACGGGATCGACTTCGTGCAGCGCGTGGCGCGCGCCGCCGACAAGATGAATCACCATCCCGACATCGACATCCGCTACACGAAGGTCACCTTCGCGCTCAGCACCCACGACGCGGGCGGGATCACCGAGAACGATCTCTCGCTCGCCCGCACGATCGAGACCCTGCCCGCCGACTGACGACGCCGGCTATTCGAGCCCGGCGAAGAGATCCGTCGCGCCGCGCGGCACCGGCGTCCCCATCGCGACGAAGAAATCCTCCGTGTCGGTGAGCGCCAGCTCCTCGAAGTGGGCACGGTGCTGGTGCTGGGTGCGGTGCGCCTCGAACGCCTGCTGCTTTCGCGGCAGCCACGCTTTCACGGCGACCCGGACGTCGGTGGGCTGCCCCTCGGTGTCGAGCGCGGCGCCCGGCGGTGGGTCCGGCCAGGTGACGTAGCACAGGCGCTCCGCCCGATGCGGGGCGAGCCCCTCGGCCAGCTGGTCGGGGTAGGCGGTGGTGGTGTCGGCGAGCAGATAGGCCGCCGTCGCCAGCCGGGAGATCGCACGGTGATCACGGTGCCGCGTCGGCGCGCCTTCGGGGCCGAAGGTCAGCACGACCTCCGGGCGCTCGCGGCGGAAGAAGCGGACGATCTCCGCGAGCACCAGCTCCGGATCCACCGCGGCCAGCGCGCCGTCCGGATGCCCGCCACGCTCGATCGCGGCGACGCCGAGCGCGGTGCAGGCGGCGCGGAGCTCCTCGCGACGCAGTGCGCCGAGCTCCGCCCGAGACGACACGGGGATGCCGGACGATTGTCCGGCATCCCCGTCGGTCGCGCAATACAGCGCGCAGCGCACCCCGTCATCCGCGTACCGCGCCAGCGTCCCTCCGACCGCGAAGGTCTCGTCGTCGGGGTGGGCGAAGACGGCGGCGAGCCTCCGCATCGCCCCGGACTGGCTCAGCGGCGCCCGCCGAGCAGCCGGACGATGGCGAGGAAGAGGTTGAGCAGGTCGAGGTAGATGTTCACCGCGGCCGGCACGTAGTCGTCCGGCCCGTACTGGCCCGACCGGACGATGCGCCAGGTGTCGAACACCAGGAGGCCGCTGAACACCAGCACCGTCGCTGCCGCGATCCAGAGCGAGCCCAGGGTGCTCGGGAAGAAGAAGCTGATCAGCGACGCGACGATCAGCACCCAGAGCCCGACCATGAAGAAGCTGCCCCAGGCGCTGAAGTCGCGCCGGCTGACGACGGCATAGAGCGACAGGGCGCCGAAGGTGGACAGCGTCAGCAGGCCCGCCTGGCCGATGATCCCCGGAGTCCGCGACTCGGCGAACGCGAGGAAGGGGGCGATGAAGATCCCTTCGATGAAGGTGAAGATCAGCGTCAGCACGATGTTCTTGGGGAACTCGCGCCGAGCCTGCATCGCCATCCAGAGCGGGGCGAACATCGCGATCATCGTGATGAACGGATGCCGAGCCGTGGCCTGGAAGACGCTCGGGGTCGCGAGGCTGAACGCAACGCCGAGTGCCGTGACGATGATGCTGATGAAGACGAGACCGTACGTGCGGCGCACCAGCGTCGCGCGGTCCGCGCCGGAACGAACGAGGGTCCCGGGAAGCGAGACACCCATTGGTGGTTCTCCGTTGGAGGGTTGGGGGAAATATACCCTCTGGACGGCGAATGGAGCCATGCCGCAACTGTAAACCGTGAACCGTCACCTCTTTCGCAATTCGACGTTCCCGTTCACGGTGCTCATCCTGATCCGCCGGCCCCCCTTGCCGAGCGTCGCCTTGAGGCGACGGGGGTCGATGCGGCCGGAGATCGTCACCGGCCAGTCCGTCTGGAAGCGCCCGTTCACGGTGCTGAGGTCGATGTCGGCGTCGACGTCGCCCGTGAACTCAGCGATCACGGTGCCGTTCACCGTGCTGTAGTTGAGATCCTGATCGCCGTCGAAGCGGCCCATCGTGGCGTGCACGCTCCCGTTCACCGTGCTCGCCTGCACCGGGCCGCCCATGCTCACCGCGTCCACGCTGCCGTTCACCGTGCCGGCGCGCACCTCGCTCGACGCGCCGTCGACGCTGATGCCGCCGTTCACGCCGAACACGCCCACCTTCACCCCCTTCGGCACGCGGATGTCGAAGTCGACGGCGACATCGTTGTCGCGGCGCCGCCAGCCGTCGTTGTGCGAGTTGGAGCTGTAGCTCGTCTCGCTGCAGGTGGCGTCCTCGGTCCAGAAGGCGCAGACGAGGATGCTGCCGTCGGGCGACTTCCTCGTCTCGATGCGCACGTCCTTCGGGTCGCCGCGCCGCCAGCTCTTGGTCGCCGTGATCTCGACCTTGTCGCTGCTCGACGCGCGGACCCGCAGATCGCCGTTGAGGTTTCGAACGCGGATCCATTCGCCAGCCGGCACGCGCTCGCTGAGAGTCCAGGTCCGGTCGGACTGGCGGTCCTGCGCGCCGACGAGCGCGGGCGCGACGACGAGCGCGGTGATGGTGAGTCGACGGAGCAGCGGCATCGCGAGATCTCCTGGAGGAAGTGGTCGCGCCTACCGGCGGCGGCGACCATTGGACGTGAGGGTGATGTCGCCGCTGAACGTCTCGGCGCTGATGCGGGCCGTGCCCTGCCCCAGGGTGAAGCTCAGGCGCTTGTTGTCGTGATCCTTGCCGGCCTGCAGCGTGATCGGGAAGTCGCTCTCGATCGCGCCGTTGAAGGTGGCGACGTTGAGCTGGGCCCCGACGTCGGCCGGCAGCGCGAGACGGATCTCGCCGGAGTGGGTGTTGTACTCGTACCGGCCGTCGGGCAGGATCTGTCCCGAGAACTCGACGTCGCCGCTGGTGGTGTGCGTGCGAATCTGCTTCGCGACCACGTCGCGCAGGTCGATGTCACCGCTCACCGTCTCGATCTCCACGTCACCGCGAGCGGTGTCGAGCTCGATATCGCCGCTGACGGTATGGATCATCGATTCGCCGGTCACGCCGTGGATCGTCACGTCGCCCGAGAGCGATTCGACGTCGATCCGGCCGACGTCGCGGAGGTCGACGTCCGCGCTCTGCGTCCGCGTCTCGAGGTCGCCGCGCACGCCCTTCACGCTCACGCTGCCGCTCCAGCTCCGCGCGCTGACGCGGGCACCGGCGGGCACGGTGATCTCGAAGCGGCCGTCGTTGCAGCCGCGCCCCGACGCCGGCTCCAGCGTGGCGCGCATGCCGTTGCTCGTGAAGCGGATCGCGCCGTTCTCGGTCCGCGCCCGCACCTTGATCTCGTTGCGGTCGGAGCCGGTGACGATCACGGCGCCCTGCGGGCAGGTGACGGTCACGGTCCCGCGCGCATCGAAGGCGACGGTGGTGTCGAGCGAGCCGGCGGACTCCCGTTCGCGACGCTCGCGCTCCCGCTCCCACCGCTCCTGTTCACGCTCCCGATCCCGATCGCGCCTGTCCTGCTCGCGCTCCCGATCGCGCTCCGCCTGCTCGAGCTTGCGCTGGCGCGCCTGCTCGGCCTGCTCCCGCTCGCGTTCGATGCGCGCCCGCTCCCGCTCTTCCGCGGTCGATTGCGCCGAGCCCGGCGCGGGGACCGCCAGCACCAGCACCGCGGCGGCAAGGACGATATGGCGATACATGTCTGAATTCCTCAGGTACGCGCGGGCAGCAGCGCCGCTGTCCGAAGCAGCTCGACTTTCTTCTCGAGCGAGTGATTGAGTTGCGTGGCGAGGAAGCCGCTCGCCGGATCCTTGGCGAGCGCCGCACGGCTCTGCGCGATCGCCGAATCGATCACCGCGATGCTCTGCTCGAGCACGGCGATGGTCCTGGGGTCGAGCTGCGCGCGCCGGTCCCGCACGATGGCGCGCAGCTTCACGATCTCACGGTCGTACACCGGCTCCGCCTCGGTCCGCGTGATGCCGTTCGCGTTGGGCGAGCGGCTCACGAGGACGGCGGCGGTCCGGCCCGTGGGACGACCGGCCGTCGGACGCGCTCCACTCCGCGTCGACGCGCCGGCCACCCGCCGGGTCGCCGGCGACTCGGCCGTCGGCGCGGGGGACGCCGACTCGGTAACCTCGCTGTCCCGCGCGGGCATCCCGAGCTCCCGTGCTGCAGCCACCTGCTCCGACGGCACCAAGCTCGCCGCCGGCTGCTCGTACGAATACCGCGTCCACAGGTGCGTGACGCCGGCCGTGACCAGCACCAGCGCCGCCGCGGCGACCGCAGGATGCCGCCAGGTGCGGCGCACCGTGGTCGTACGCGAAGCGTCGAGCGGCAGCACGCGGGCATCGATCCGCTCGGCGATCCCCGCCCACAGATCGCGCGAGGGCTCGAGCGGCGGCAGCGCCGCCGCGTCCACGCGCAGCGCCTCGAGCTCCGACAGGAGCTGACGGCACTCGGCGCAGGTGGCGGCATGCGCATCCATCGCCTCGCGTCCCACGGGGGAGAGATCCCCCTCGAGGTAATCGGCGAGCTTGTCGGCGAAGTCGTCGCAGGCCATGCGAGCGTTCTGGGTGTTCATCGGTTCAGTGCCTCCCGCAGGAGGAGCCGCGCGCGGTGGAGCTGCGCTTTCGTGGCTCCCGTCGTCACGCCGAGCATCTCGGCGATCTCTTCGTGTTTGTAGCCTTCCACGTCGTGCAGGGTGAACACGCGTCGTGCCCCCTTGGGCAGCTTCGCGATCGCCCCTTCCAGATCCATCCGATCCCCGGGCGCCAGGGGTCGCGCCGGCAGCGCGTCGATCCCATCCCCTTCGTCGTCGTCGTCGAACCGGGAGCGCTGCCGCCCCTCGGTCTTCCGGGCGTTCAACACCACGTTCACCGTCATCCGGTGCAGCCAGGTCCCGAAGGCGGCCTCGCCGCGAAAGAGGTGCAGCTTTTCCCAGGCCCGGACGAACACGTCCTGCGTCAGCTCCTCCGCCCGCGTCCGGTCGTTCACCATCCGGACACAGAGCGAGTACACCCGGGTCAGGTGCAGACGGTACAGCCGCTCGAAAGCACGGCGATCCCCCGCAGCCGCGAGCGCCACGTCCGGGTCAGGACCAGAAGTCACTGAATGGGGAGTTACCGTGGGGTCCTGTAGGGCCACTGCTGCCGTCATCGGTCGTTTTTGCAGGTTTCCCAGCCGGGCACTGGATAGGATACCCCGACCGCCGAGAAGGTTTGAAGCTCAGGCGCTCCGCGCGGCCAGGCTCCGCACCGCGGCGGGAAGCAGCTCGACATCGTCGATCACCAGGTCGGCCCCCGCCCGCGCCAGCTCGTCCCGGCCCGAGGCGCCCCAGGTGACACCGATGATGCGTACCCGGGCGGCCCGTCCGGACTCCACGTCGTGGGGCGAATCACCGACGAAGATGGCATCTTCCGGCGCCGCGCGCAGGAGGGCGAGGGCCCGCTCGACCGGCTCGGGGTGCGGCTTGTGCCGGGTGCAGCTGTCGCAGCCCACGACGACGGAAATGGCGGTGTCGAGCCCCACATGGGCCAGGGCGCGGAGGGCGAGCCAGTCGGCCTTGCTCGTGACGATGGCCATGGGATGGCCGGCGGCGGCGAAGCCCTGGATCGCCGCGACGATCCCGTCGTACGGCCGCACCAGGCGGTCGTGATGCTCGAGCTGGTATTCACGGTACCGCCCGAAGAGATGATCGACCTCGGCCTCCTCCGTCACGAACTCGCGAAAGGAGTCGCGGAGTGGTCGTCCGATCAGGGCGCGCCATTCGGCGTCGGTCGGGGACGCGGTCGGGTGGCCGTCGAACGCATGGCGCATCGAGCGCATGATCAGCTCGATCGAGTCGATCAGCGTGCCGTCGAGGTCGAAGAGCAGAGCGTCGGGCATGTCCCGAAACGTAGCGACTAACGGCGCCGTGGTGCCGATTGTACACTCCTGACCATGCGACTCCGACCGCATTCCGCCGCGTTTCCGCTCGCGCTTCTCGCCGCCTGCACGATGGCCGGCGGCGGCGCCGCTCCCGCCACCTCGACCTCCGAGGCCATGCCGCCGGTCAACGGTCCCGCCATCGCGGCCACGTCGATGGAGCAGGCGGGCGAATACCTGACCATCGTCGGCGGGTGCAACGACTGCCACACCCAGGGGTGGAGCGAGAGCGACGGCAAGGTCGCACCCGCCGACCGGCTCGCCGGGATGAATGTCGGCTTCCGCGGCCCGTGGGGCACCTCGTACGGGAAGAACCTCCGCACGATCGTGCAGCGCCAGACGGAGGATCGCTGGGTGCAGGTCCTGACGACGGCGGACGGCGGCGACGGCAAGCCGCCGATGCCGTGGTGGAACACGAGGCAGATGAGCGACCGCGACCTGCGCGCGATGTACCGCTACATCAAGTCGCTCGGCCCCAAGCTCAATGGCGTCCCGCGGTCGCTGCCGCCGGGGAAGGAGCCGAGCGGGCCGTATATCTGGGTGGCTCCGCAACCCCCGAAGTGAGCGGGGCGCGGTTCGGGCTCGCCGCGCTGACCCTCGCCGCCACGCTCGTGGTGGGCGCGCGGCGCATCGGACCCGCGCCCGCGCTCGGATCATTCCTCGATCCTGCGCACGGCGTGTGGTCGCTCGCCCGCTCGGCCGAGCTGCCGCGCAGCGCATCGGCGCGGGTGTCGCACCTCGGCGCGACCGTCACCGTGATCTACGACGACCGCGCGGTGCCGCACATCTTCGCGACCACCGAAGACGACGCATACCGCGCGCTCGGTTACGTGACGGCGCGCGATCGGCTGTTCCAGCTCTACCTCCAGACGATGGCCGCGAGCGGCCGGCTCACCGAGCTCGCCGGCGTACGCGCGCTCCCGCTCGACCGCGAGATGCGCGGCTTGGGACTCCCCCGCTCGGCGGAACGGCTCGCCGCCAGCGCACCGGACACGTCGGCGGCGGTGCGCCGCATGCGCGCCTACGCCGACGGGATCAACGCGTACGTCGCGCAGATGCCGGCGAGCGAGCTCCCCCTCGAGTTTCGCCTCACCGGAACGACACCCGCGCCATGGACGCTCGCGGACTCGTACCACCTGTTCAACCGGATGGGCTGGACGCTGGCCTACCTCGCCGTCGAGGACGACCGCGCCGCGGCGGCGTCGCGCGTGGGGATGCGCGCGGCCGAGGCGCTCTTTCCCGATGCGGAGCCGATCCAGGAGCCGATCCAGCCCAACGGTCAGCGCGCGCCGCGCTTCGACTTTCATCCGCTCCCGCCGCCGGGTCAGCCCGACGCGGATGCCGCGCGACTGCTCGCCGCGACCGACGTCTTCCTCCCCGCGCATGGTCGCGGCGACGACGGGACGCCGAGCGCGATGGCCAGCAACAACTGGGCGGTGTCGCCGCGCCGCACGGCGGCTGGGCATGCGCTGCTGTCCGGCGATCCACACCTCGATCTCACGCTGCCGTCGATCTGGTACGAGGCGCATCTCGTCGTCCCAGGGGTGCTGGATGTCTACGGCGTGACGATTCCGGGATCGGGGGCGATCATCATCGGGTTCAATCGCGACGTCGCGTGGACCTTCACCAACACCGGTGCCGACGTCCTCGACCTCTACGCCGAAGCAGTGGACGACAGCGTGCACCCCACACGCTACCGGCTCGACGGGGCCTGGCGACCGGTCGACCGACGCGTCGAGCGATACGCCGGGCCGAATGGCGCGGCAGTCGCGACGGACACGCTCTACTTCACGCATCGCGGCCCGATGCGTCGCGTGGGGCGCGGCTGGGTGTCGATGCGGTGGACCGTGCTCGAAGCGGGCACGGAGCTCGAGGGGTTCTACGCCGCCGCGCATGCACGCTCCGCCGCCGAGCTCGAGGCGGGCTTCGCACGCTGGTACCGCGCGCCCGCGCAGAACATGCTGGCCGCCGATCGGGGTGGCCACATCGCCATCAGATCCACCGGACGATTCCCGCTGCGACCCGCCGACGGGTCGGGCAGCTTCGTTCGCGACGGCACGACGAGCGCGAGCGATTGGACCGGCGCGCTGCCGGTGGAGCAGTGGCCGCAAGCCGCCGATCCGGCGCAGGGCTTTCTCGCGTCGGCGAATCAGCAGCCGATCGATCCGCGCGTGGCGGGCCGCTGGTGGGGCGGAAGCTACGATCCCTGGCGTGCACTCCGCATCAACGCGCTGCTGCGCGCCGACTCGGCGGTGACCCCCGACGCGATGCGACGCTATCAGACCGATCCCGGGAGCGCACGCGCGGACCTGTTCGTGCCGGCGTTTCTGGATGCCGCGCAGCGTGTGCTCGCCCGCGCGGCGGTGGGCACCCAGACGGCGCGGCTGAGCGAGGCCGCCGGTCTGCTCCGGGAGTGGGATCGGCGGTACACGAAGGACAACGAGCGCGCGGTGCTGTTCGAGGGGGCGATGCAGGAGCTGGTGGCGCGCACCTGGGACGAGCTGGCGACGCCGGGCTCGTCGCGTCGCGTCATCACGCCACCGACGGCGATTCTCGCCGAGCTGCTCGCGGATTCGGCGAGCGTGTGGTGGGACGATCGCAGGACGTCCGTCGTGGAGCATCGCGACGACATCCTCGCGGCGAGCCTCGCGAGCGCGCTCGACACGGCACGGCGGAAGTACGGCGATCCGAAGGGGGGCGGATGGCGGTGGGATCGCATCCGCCACGCGAACGTGAATCATCTGCTCGGATTGCCGTCCCTCTCGGCGCGGGAGATTCCGGTGCAGGGGGGACCAGGCACGCTCGCGCCGTCGGCCGGCTCAGGCACGCATAGCGCGAGCTGGCGCATGGTCGTCGAGCTCGGGCCGGCGGTGCGTGCGTGGGCCACCTATCCCGGAGGGCAGTCGGGCAATCCAGTCAGCTCGCGGTATCACGACCGGATCGATCGCTGGGCACAGGGCAAGCTCGATCCGGTGCGGCTCCCGTCCGCGCCCGAGCAGCTCGAGCCGGCGCAGCGGTCGGCGACCTTGCAGCTACGACCTGCACCGTGAGGATGCTGCGATGATCTTCGTGCTTGGCGTCGGCGCGATCATGGCGGCGCTCACCTGGCTGGTTGGCTGGTGGGGGGTCGTGCTCGCGGCGGTCGTCGTGGGACTGCTGCCCTTCCGCCAGGATGGCGGGGGTTGGCGCGTGGCGCTCGCGGCGGCGGCGGCGTGGGGAGCGCTGCTGCTCGCCGATGCGACGGTCGGGTCCTTCCGCGCAGTGGCGGGCGCACTGGCCGGGGTGCTCCGCGTCCCCGCGCCCGTGCTCGTGCTGCTCACCCTCGCCTTTCCCGCGCTCGTGGCCTGGAGCGCGGCCACGCTCGCCGCCGGCGCGCGCCAGCGCGTGACCGCGCGCCGCAGCTAGCGCTGCGGCGGCGGCGTGGTCGTGTCGGGCCGCGGCGGAGTCGCCGGCGTCGTCGAGCCCGGGATGAAGAAGGGATCGTCCACCATCGACGGTCGCGGGCGCGTGGTCTGCGTCGGCGTGGTCGGCGTCAGACGCTCGCCCGTCCGGTCGAGGGCGCGCTCGGCGTCGCGCACGCTCTGACGCGCGACGTCACGCGCCGGCTCGCCCACCGGCGTGCGCCGCGGCAGCTCCACCGGGTGCGCGTCCTTGAGCGAGTCGAGCCAGCGAGACGCCGCCCGCACGCTCGCCGAGTCGAAAGCGAGCGGCTGCGGCGCGACGGGAGGCGCGGTCGGCGTTGCGGCCGGTGTGGTGGCCACCGCAGGCGACGTCGGTGCGATGACCGCCGACGACACGGTGGTCCTGGTTCCCCGCGTCGCGGGCGCCGCGGCGGGCTCGCGGCCGCCAAGGACGCTCGCGCCGACGCCGATGACCGCCAGCAGCGCCGCCGCCGAGCCGGCGAGGATCCAGGTCCGGCGGTTCGGCGAGGGACGTGTCGCCGACGGCTCCTCGACGGGCGCAGCTTCTTCCTGCACCGGCACCTCCACCCGCGACGGCTCGAAGACGATCTCGTCGTCGGACATCAGGGGCGTCGCGTCGTCGAAGCTCAGCGGCTCCAGCGGGGCCAGCGCCGGCGCGATGAACGCGGGTGTCGCGAGCTCCTCGCGGTCGAGCACGTCCTCCGTGTCGGTGATGTCCTCGAGCGCCGTCTGCCGCTTGCGCTCCACCTCGCGCTCGCCGGCGCGGCGCAGCTCCTCCCGCAAGGCGTCGATCTGGCGCCGATCCCGCAGTGCCGCGCGTTCCAGCTCGGCGCGCTGCTCGGCGACGGCACGCTCCATCGCCTCGCGCGCCGCGACGAGCTGCGCCCGCTCGGCTTCCGCGGCGCGCTGGAGGGTCTCGCGCTCCGCCGTCACCGCGCGCTGCAGCTCGGCGCGCTCCTGATCCAGCTGCTCGCGCTCGGCTGCCATCAGGCGCTCGAAGCTTCCGCGCTGGTCGGCCATCGTGCGCTCGAGGTTGGCGCGCTCCTCGGCCATCGTACGCTCGAAGGTCGCCCGCTCGATCGCCATCGTCTGCTCGAAGTTCGCGCGCTCGATCGCCATCGTCTGCTCGAACGCGGCGCGCTCCGCCGCGAGCTTCTCGCGCTCGGCGCGCTGCTCCTCGAGGATCTCGGTGCGGATCCGCTCGCGCTCCGCCTCGCCGGCGGCCACCGGATCGGCCATGCCGATCAACGCGATGTACGCCGCCACGTCGGGGACGACGTCGCTCGGCTTCTCGTCGAGCAGCGTGGCGGTGGCCTCCGCGAGCCGCGACGGCAGGTCGGGCCGCAGCTGGGCGAGGGTCTGGCCCTCGTACGAGCGGGGATCCTCGTAGCCGGTCAGCATCGCTACGGCGAGACGGGCGATCGTGCGGGCGTCGTCGCGCGCGTCGGAGCGATGCAGGCGGCGAATCGGCGCGATGGCGAAGGCCACGCGCACGCGATCCGTCTTCGGCTCGAGATACACGCGCGAGGGGGAGATGGCGCGATGCACGATGTTCTGATCGCGGGCCCACTCGAGGAGCCCGTTCACCTCGCGGAGGATGGCCGCGATGCGCGGGTTCGTGAACGTCTCGCCGGTCACCAGCCGCTGTGCGAGCGACGGGTCGGTGAGGCGCTGGGTGACGACGGCGAACGTGTCGTCGCCGAGCCACCGGCCGTCGATCACGGGGACGAGGCGGCGGTGCGGCGTGTACATGAGCAGCTTGGTGTCGGCCGCGAGGTGACTGAGGGCGTTGGCCTCGTCGCCCTCCGGCGTGCCGACGATCGTGATCAGGACGGCGGTCTGGTCATCACGCCGCTTGCTGGCGTCGCCTCGGCGCGTGGCGATGTAGGTGCGCGATTCGGCCGCGTCATCCAGCTCCCCGACGATCTCGTAGTCGGGGGAGAGCGGGGAAAGATCGAGCGTCTGCTTCACGGGGACCCTGGGTGCGAGCGAGGACTGCTGCTACCGGGGCGACGCTATTGCGCAAATGATGCCGCGGCCTCGGCAGCCCGGTGCCAACCGGACCCGACAATTGCACACCGCATACCGCCCCGGCTCGCCAGGTCGGGCGCGGCTATTCCGGCGCCTTCTCGAGCAGGGCGGCCACCTCCTGGTACGCCGAGCAGGCAAGGCGGTCGGCAAGACGGTCGAGGGCCGGGCCGGGAGCGTGGGTCAGCCAGAGCTTCGCGTGAGGCGGGTAGCCGGATTCCGCCACGACACCCAGGAAGCCGGTTCGCGAGATCGTCCCAGCGAGGTGCTTCGTCAAAATCGTCGTCAGGCGATCCTGATCGAGAACGAGGGGGAGCAGCTCGTACGTGGCCGAGGCATCGCCGGTGGAGTCGAGGCAGGCGACGATCCGTTCGGCGTCGAGCCGGAGCGACGGCTCATCCCCACCCGCCTCGAACAGATAGATGATCCGCCAGAAGAGGCGGGTGTCCTCGGCGGCGTGCTCCCAGGGCTGCGCGTCGCTCTCCTCGACATCCAGCGAGTCGGCGGACAGGATCGGCGTGAGCCAGTCCTGAAGCTCGAGCAGGCCGATCTCTCCGGTGGTCCACCGGCGGAGCTGCACGGTGAGATCCTGAAGAGACACCGGCCGGTCGAGTGGTCAGGCGAAGCGTCGGCGCGAGCGCTCGCGCGCCTTGCGCATCTCCTCCTCACGGTCCTTCGGCGGGGCGTTCGTCTCGAGAGACTGAATGAGTCTCGTCGCCGCTGCCGTGACTTCCTCGACGGCGCGGTCGAAGGCCGCCTCGTTGGCACGCGATGGACGCGTGGTGCCGCTCAGCTTGCGCACGAACTGGAGCGCCGAGGCTCGAATCTCGTCGTCGGTGGCCGGGGGCTCGAAGTTGGCGAGCGTCTTGATGTTGCGGCACATACGCACTCTCCACGCGGGTCCACCGAAAAGTGGCGGCGCGCCGCGGCCGACGCAAATTGTCGGGCTCGCGACGAGACCCATTTCCGGAGCATCATGACCCTGTGGACGTCGGCGGCCGAACAACCATGGCGACGAGCGCTGGAGCGCTACGACCACGTCGTGGACGCGCAGGGCGTCGCGCGCCTGCCCGAGCTCGACCGGTGGGCGCGCCACGAGCTGCCGGACATCGTCGCGGCGCGCACGCCGGCGCACGTCACGCTTCCGGAGCTCGTGCGGCTGACGGAATGGAAGATGGCGCGCGGGGTCTGGCGCGCGCCGAACCTCGTGCTGGTGCGCAGCAATCCGCCGGCGCAGGTGGTGAGCACGAGCACCGCCGCACTGGCGGGCGCGCCGCATCCCACGACGCCGATCGCCACGCTGGCGAAGCTGAAGGGTGTCGGGCCGGCTACGGCATCGGCGGTGGCGTCCGCGTTTCGGCCGCAGGTGTACCCCTTCTTCGACGAGCTGGTCGCGGCGCAGGTGCCGGGCCTTGGCGCGGTCGCCTGGACGCTCACCTACTACGCGCGGTACGCGGATGCGCTGCGCGCACGTGCGGCGCAGCTCGGGCGTGACTGGACTCCGGCGATGGTGGAGCGCGCATTGTGGTCGAATGCCGGAGGGAAGGCGAAAGTCGCGTGACGCGCCGCGACAAGGGTTGCACGACCGCCAAGTCAAGGCGTTGAATCCAGGGCGCGCGCCCGTCACCTTGCTCCTCCCGCTCGACACCCACCTCTCGCGCCTCACCGTCGTCCCCCGATGGAGCCGTCCCAGCTTTCGCAGATCGCCTCCGCCGTCGCCGCGGAGCTCGCCCTGCCCGCGCGTCAGGTCGCCAGCACTCTCGCGCTGTTCGCTGAAGGGAACACGCTGCCCTTCGTCGCGCGCTACCGAAAGGAAGCCACCGGCGGGCTCGACGAGACGCAGCTCCGCGCCATTCAGGAGCGCTCCGACTATCTGCGCGAGCTCGGCGACCGGCGGGCAGCGATCCGCAAGTCGATCGAGGAGCAGGGGAAGCTCACCCCCGAGCTCGCGTCGCGACTGGATGCGGTGACCACCAAGCAGGAGCTGGAGGACCTGTACCTGCCGTACAAGCCGAAGCGGCGCACGCGGGCGACGATCGCGCGCGAGCGTGGACTCGAGCCGCTGGCGGATGCGCTCTGGGACGGCGGTGTCGACGACCGCGCGGCGCTCGCGGCCGCAGAGGCATACGTGAGCGACGAGCGCGGTGTGCCGACGGTGGACGACGCGCTCACCGGCGCGCGCGACATCCTCAGCGAGCGCGTCGCCGAAGATGCGGGGCATCGCGGCTGGGTGCGCGAGCTGACGCGCAGAAAGGGCAGCGTCAGCGCCCGCGCCGCGACGGGCAAGGAGAAGGAAGTCTCGAAGTTCCAGGATTACTATGACTACGCCGAGCCGTTGGGCACGATCCCTTCGCATCGGGTGCTGGCCATCCGCCGCGGTGAAGAGGAGGGGGTGCTGGCGTGGACGATCGCTGCACCAGCGGAGGAGATCATCGCCGGGCTGACGATGCGCGTGGCTCATGGACGTCGGGCCGAGCAGCAGCTGCGACTGGTGGCGCAGGATGCGTACAAGCGGCTCCTCGCGATGTCGATCGAGGTCGAGCTGCGCCTCGAGCTGAAGACCCGTGCCGACGAGGAGGCGATCGCGATCTTCGGGCGCAACCTCGAGCAGCTCCTGCTCGCCGCGCCGGCGGGGGAGCGTCTCGTGATCGGCCTGGATCCCGGGTTCCGCACCGGCGTGAAGGTGGCCGCGGTGTCGCGCACGGGCGCGGTGCTGCACACGGACGCGTGGATGCTGCACCAGCCCGACCGCTTCGCCGCGTCGCTCGTGCGGCTGGTGACCTCGTCCGGCGCGGAGCTGATCGCGATCGGCAACGGCACCGCGTCGCGCGAGACGGAGGCGCTCGTGCGCTCCACCCTCCGCGACGCGCAGCTCGCCTCGCCGCCGCAGGTGGTCGTCGTCAGCGAGGCGGGTGCGTCGGTCTATTCGGCCTCCGAGCTCGCCGTAGCGGAGCTGCCGGGGCTCGACGTGTCGCTCCGCGGCGCGGTCTCGATCGCCCGCCGGCTGCAGGATCCGCTCGCCGAGCTGGTGAAGATCGACCCGAAGTCGATCGGCGTGGGGCAGTATCAGCACGACGTGAACCAGACGCGCCTCAAGAAGCGACTCGAGGAGATCGTCGTCTCCGCCGTGAATCGCGTCGGCGTCGAGGTGAACACCGCGTCGGCCGCACTGCTCGCGTACGTGTCGGGCATCGGGCCCACGCTGGCGGAGAACATCGTCGCGACGCGCGACGCCCGTGGCGGCTTCCCGTCGCGCAGGGCGCTGCTCGAGGTGCCGCGGCTCGGCGCGAAGGCGTTCGAGCAGGCGGCGGGCTTCTTACGGGTGCGGGGCGCCGTACACCCACTCGACGCGAGCGCCGTGCACCCCGAGCGCTACGCACTGGTGGAGCGCATCGCCGCGGACCTCGGCGTGCCGCTGTCGGCGCTGATCGCGAACGAGGCGACGCTCGCGTCGATCGACCTCGCGAAGTACGTGTCCGACGAGGTCGGGCTGCCGACGCTGCAGGACATCGTCGCGGAGCTCCGCCGGCCAGGGCGCGACCCGCGCGCCGCCTTCGAGGCACCGGCGTTCCGGGAAGACGTCACGGAGCCCAAGGATCTCCGCGAGGGGATGCAGCTCGAAGGGGTCGTGACGAACATCGTCGCCTTCGGCGCCTTCGTCGACGTCGGCGTGCATCAGGACGGGCTCGTGCACGTGTCGCAGCTCGCCGATCGCTACGTGAGCGATCCCAATCAGGTCGTCACGGTGGGGCAGCGGGTGAAGGTCCGGGTGCTGGGCGTCGACCTGCAGCGGAATCGCATCGCGCTCACCATGAAGTCGGGGGCGGCGGCTGATGCGCGGCCGGCGGCCGCGGCGCAGCGGTCGAAGTCCGATCGCCGGAGTGCGCCGGCGAAGCCGGCGGTACCTGCGGCCAAACCCTTCACTCCCAAGCCGGGCGACATCGCGCCCAACGGGATGCGCTTCCGTTAGCGCCGGGTACCGACGAACTTCACGGCATGACGACCCGTCCGTACGTCCTCGCCGAATCGACCTGGAAGACCGTCGACGCCACACCGTACGACGTCGCGGTGCTCCCCTGGGGGGCGACGGAGGCGCACAACTACCACCTCCCGTACGCGACCGACAACATCCAGTCGGAGGCGCTGGCGATCGAGGCGGCGCGGCTGGCGTGGGAGCGCGGGACGAAGGTCGTCGTGCTGCCCTGCGTTCCCTTCGGCGTGAACACGGGCCAGCTCGACATCAAGCTCTGTCTCAACATGAACCCCGCCACGCAGGCGGCGCTGCTCGCCGACCTGGCCGGCGCGCTGGACGGGCAGGGGATCCACAAGCTGGTCATCCTCAACGGACACGGCGGCAACGATTTCCGGCAGATGATCCGCGAGCTGCAGCCGCGCACGCGGGTCTTCCTTTCGGCCATCAACTGGTACAAGATCGGCGACCCCAAGGCGATCTTCACCGACCTCGGCGACCATGCGGGCGAGCTGGAGACGAGCGTGATGATGCACCTCGCCGGCGATCTCGTGCGGCCGCTCAGCGAGGCGGGGGACGGGCGCGAACGCCGCTGGGCCATTCGCGGTCTGCGCGAAGGATGGGCCTGGGCGCCGAGGCGGTGGACGCAGGTGACCGCCGACACCGGTACCGGCAACCCGGCGCTCGCGACCGCGGAGAAGGGCGCGCGCTACGCCGAGCTGGTGACGTCGAAGGTGGCGGACTATCTGGTGGAGCTGGCGGC